>UQPV01000003.1 GCA_900543035.1 uncultured Solobacterium sp. | reverse complement strand
GGTGAGAGCGGAGTGGACACACCTGTACTCATACCGAACACAGAAGTTAAGCACTCCAGCGGCGAAAATAGTTGGGCTTGCCCCTGCGAAGACAGCACGCTGCCAGGTCTTTATCGGAGATCATATGATCTCCTTTTTCTTTTCCCGCTCTTCCTTCCTCGCTTTTTTCTTCCCTTTCGTGTATAATGGCTTCTGTTACGGAGAGGAGAGTGAATCATGGAGTTCATGGAAATATCGGAACATGCCCTTATGGATACGATCGTGTTCATCCCCTTTTTGTTTCTGACTTATCTGGTCCTGACGTATGCGGAACACAAGGATTCCATTCGTTTTCATGAGATCATTTCCAGATATAAATATTTCGGTCCGCTGATCGGCGCTCTGCTCGGCGTCATCCCACAGTGCGGATTCAGCGTGATGGCCGCCTGTCTATATCTGAACTCATCGATCTCGCTGGGAACGCTGACGGCGGTCTTCTTTGCGACGAGCGATGAGGCGATCCCGATGCTGCTGGCTCAGCCTGATCAGTTTTCCGTGCTGATCCAGATCATCATGGGCAAGGTCATCTTTGGCATGGCGGTCGGTTATCTGGTCGATCTGCTGTCGCATTTTCATTTTCACCGCGGGTCGACGCTCTTGCATGATGATCATGCGCACAGCGAGAGCATCTGGAAGGAAACGCTCAGCCGTACGGCATCGGTCACGTTGTTTATCTTTATCGTCAATTTTGCGCTGACCGCATTGATGCATGTCTTTACCGAAGAGCATATTTCTTCGTTCATGCATGAGCTGGGCATGCTTCAGCCGGTCCTCTGCGCCTTGATCGGGTTCATCCCGAACTGTGCTTCCAGCGTACTGCTGTGTGAGCTGTATATGCATGGGTTCATCACGGTCGGTTCATTGTTTTCAGGGCTGGTCTGCAATGCCGGCCTGGGCCTGACCATCTTCTTCCGCGTGCGCGGCGCCTGGAAGGATCTGGTCGTCGTGATGCTTATTTTATTTGCCGGCGGCATCCTCTGCGGGCTGCTGATGTGAAAGGACAGTGAGAATGATGGATTATCGGGAACCGTTCCACGCCCTTGCGGATGCCGGGCGTTATGAAGAAGCGCTCGCGTATCTGCGGCGTTTTTATGGTCATGCGTTTGAAGAGCCGTTTTATTTTGCGAATATGGGCTGGCTGTGCAATCAGCTTCATGATCATGAGGGAGCGTTTGGCTATCTCATGACCGGGATCCGTCTCTTTCCTGACGATGGCTGGATGCATGCGCAGCTGGGGATGACGCAGAACCGCCGTGAACGATATGCGCATGCGCTGGTCTGTCTGGAGGATGCGCTGTCCCTCGGCTTTGATGAGCCCTGGGTCCATTACGAGCTGTTTTTGGCGCATCGCGAGCTGAGGCAGGAGGAAGAGGCAATCAGCGCGATCGAGGACGCTTTGCTTGATGACCCAGAGCAGTGCGGCTATCTGGAGGAGTATGGCAGCCTGCTGTTGTCGATGGACCGCTTGGAAGAGGCAAGAGAGGTGTACATGCAGGCATATCGGCTGAGCGATGAGCCTTACTATCTGCTGATGCAGGCGGAATGCTTAGAGAAGCTGGGGGATCACCATGCCGCGCTCGATGTGCTCGCATCGGCAGACGATGAAGAGCTTTCTGCGGACATCCGCCTTCATGAGGGGATATGCCGCCATGCGCTGGAGGATCATGCCGGCGCCCTCGCCTGTCTGCAAGAGGCGCAGCGGCTGGGCAGGGATGATACGCTTTTGTTTCGTACCATGGGCAGCGTCTGTCTTGCACTGCATGAGCGGGATGAGGCAGACCGCTGCTTCGCGCGCGCCCTGTCTTACTATCGCTCTGCGTTTGATCTCAACGACGATCATCGCTGGCTGTATCAGGAGATGATCCATATCGCGATGCAGATGCAGGATCCATCTATCCTGGAGGGGGTGCTGCAGGAGGCGCTCGCCGCTTTTCCTGAAGAGGGATGGATCCGTCTGCAGTTTGCCGGTCATCTCAGCGACAGCGAACGATATGAGGAAGCGCTCGCCCTCATCGAAGGAACGGACGAAGCGCAATATGGCGAGGAATTTGATTACCTGCGCGCATACGTCCTGGGCAGGCTGAACCGGCATGAGGAGGCGCTCGCGCTCCTTGAACAGCTGCAGCAGCGTCATCCGGACGATCCATGGCTGTTGTGTGAATGCGGCTGGAACCTCATCCAGCTGGATGCTTACAGGCAGGCCGAGCATTTCTTTCAGCAGGCTGCGGTGATGCATCCTGATCCGTATTGCGAAGCCATGCTGGGCTGGTGTGAGCTGCAGAGGGGGAACCGCCAGGATGCCCGGCAGCGCCTGCTTTCTGCGCTGGCGCAGGGCTTTGATGAAGAATGGATCAGGAAGGCGCTGGAACAATGCCAGGCCCAGGAGAATGGGTGAGATGTGCGGACGGTTTCGATACAGCTGGCAGCCGGCGGATGCGCAGTGGTGCGCCGAGGAATGCCGCCTTCGTTTCGCTCAGTTTCAGGAACAGGAGATATTTCCCAGCGAGGCGATCATGATCATTACCCATGGGGCACAGGGACTGGCGGCACAGACGGTCTCCTGGGGCTTTACGATGCAGAAGAAGCGCGTGATCAACGCCCGTCTGGAGACGCTGGGAGAAAAAGCGCTCTTCCGCCCGTTTCTGCGCTGGCGGTGCGTGATCCCGTGTGATGGATATATCGAATGGATGACACAGGGCGAGCAGAAGGTCAAGCTGTGGATCCATCATCCGCAGAAGACGCGGCTGTTTCTGGCCGGCATCTATAATGATGCGAATGAGGCTGTCGTGCTGACCATGCCGGCTGAAGGCTGGCTGCGCAAGGTGCATGATCGGATGCCGCTGCTGCTGGATGAGCAGGGGATGAGGGATTATTTGCAAGGCAGACAGCAGGTCAGTACACAGAATGCGCGGCTGCGTGCGTGCCGCGCGGATGAGCGATGAGTGCCCGTCAGCGGCGCGTGCTGATCTCCGCGCTGGTCCTGATCGGCTTGTGGCAGCTGCTGGCCATGTGGGTGGGGCATTCCTTCATCCTGCCCGCTCCGCTTCAGGTCATCTCTGCCATGCTCGCGCTGCTCAAGGAGGCCTCGTTTTATTCTGCACTCTCTGCCACCATCGTCCGCTCACTGCTCGCGCTTGTCCTTGCGTTTGTCAGCGCGGCGCTGGCTGCCTGGCTGTCCTGGAAGAAACAGCTGTTCGCGGACCTGTTTTCTCCACTGCTGATGATCATGCGCAGCGTGCCGAACATTTCGTATATCCTGCTGATCTTATATTGGTTCTCCCGGGATATCTCTTCGGTGATCATCAGCTTTCTCATCCTTTTTCCGATCATCTATCAGAATCTGCTGGAGGCGTGGCGGGACATCGACCGCGCATATCTCAATGTGCTGCGCATCTATCCTCGGGGTGCGGGATTCGTCTTTTTTCACGTTTATCTCCCGCTGCTTCGGCCGGCTATCACCGCCAGCCTTTGCACAGGCATCGCGATGGCCTTCAAGGTGGGCGTCATGTCCGAGATCCTGGGACAGGTGCCTTATGGGGTAGGCCGGCAGATGCAGCTTGCGCGGCTGAATTTTGAGCTGGAACAGGTGATGGCCTGGACAGGATGGATCATCATCGTGCTCGCAGTCTGTGACCGTCTGATGAAGCGTCTGGTGGCATGGCTGTGCCCAAATAGACAGGAGGGATAACATGGCGGGATTGGTAAGCGTGATCGTGCCCGTATACAATGTGGAGCCTTATCTCCCCCGTTGTCTGGATTCTTTGCTGGATCAGACGTATGAACACATCGAGATCATCGTGGTCAACGATGGCTCGACAGATGGCAGCGGCGAGATCTGCCGCGCATATGCCCAGAAGCATGCGCAGATCGCCTATCATGCCAAGGAGAATGAGGGCATCAGCGCCACGCGCAATTTCGGCCTTGAACGCGCCTGCGGGGAATATGTGATGTTCGTCGACAGCGACGATCATATCGATGCGGACATGGTCAGCCGGATGGTGGATGTGATGGAGCGCGAACAGGCAGATCTGGTGCAGTGCGCCTATCGCATGGATTACCGTTTCGGCGTCTTGCGTCGCAAGGCGCCCAAGGATCGGGCATGGGATCACATCGAGGCGCTGCATGCGTTATTGCGAAACCGGGAAGTCAACAATTTTGTCTGGGCCAAGCTGTATCGGCGAACATTGATCGGCGATCTGCGTTTCTCGACCGACTGGAAGGGATTTGAGGATGTCTGCTTCAGCGTTCAGATCTTCCTGCGCGCAAAGCGCTTCGTGACGATGCACGAGCGGCTTTATCATTATGTGCAGCATCGCGGCAGCTTCATGAACCGGGAGGGGCTGCTGGCGCTGGACATGGAGATGATGCTGGAGATGCGCGCGTCTTTCGCGTTTCAGGAGCAGATGCTCCGCTCGGCTTATCCCGCTGAACGCTTCAGCAACCTGCGCAATTATTTCAATACGGACATGATGCTCATCTATACGATGATCATGTTCGTGAAAAAGGCAGATGCCTCTCGCTATGAGATCCCATGGCTGGATGCGGACGCATTGCCGCTGTATGCCAGAGCGGCGTATCGGATCTGGCTGGGCGTGGCCAAGATGAAGTTTGGCCGCTCGCTGCGGATCGCTGCGTGTCCGCAGTAACTGTGTGAAGCTGTGGGAAGCGATGGATTCTTCTGGCACATGGTGATATAATGTCTTTCACAGAAAGGAAGTCGATGATGAACTGGAAAGATAAGCTGCGTTACGGCATGTCCAGGATGCTGTATGGACGCTATGGAATGGATGAGCTGGGCAGGTTCTTATGGGCCGCGGTCATCGTATTGCTGATCATCAACCTCTTTGTTCCCAACCTGATCCTGACCGCGCTCACCCTGATCGTGCTGATCTGGATGTACGCCCGTTTCTTTTCCAAGCACTATGACCGCCGCAGAGCGGAAAATGCGCGTTATCTCAAGCTGAGCGCTCCGCTGCGCCGCTCATTTTCCACGCTGTATCTGCGTCTGCGCGATGGCAGGAGCTACCGGTATTATGATTGTCCCGGATGTCATCAGCGCCTGCGGGTGCCGAAAGGAAAAGGGCAGATCACGGTGACCTGTCCCAAGTGCCATACTAAGTTTGACGCAAAGTCGTAAATGGCCTGTCAAGGCCGGATGCAGGGTGTCATGCATTGCTTCGGACATCCTTTTTTTATCACAAAAGGCCCTCCTCGCTGATCAGCTTGAGGAGGGCCTTGTGCATGGCCGGTTCAGTCTTCTCTGGCGTTCATCTTTTCGCGGTAGAGCTGACGGCGGTCATTGGCGGTCAGTCCCTTCTTGCGCAGGCGGATGGCGTCCGGCGTCACTTCGACCAGCTCGTCATCGTTGATGAATTCCAGCGCTTCTTCCAGTGAGAAGATCTTCGGCGGCGTCAGCAGCATCGCTTCATCGCGGCCGCTGGAGCGGATGGCGGTCAGCTTCTTGTTCTTGAGCGGATTGACATCCAGATCGATGTTCTTGGCGCTTTCGCCGATGATCATGCCTTCGTAAACTTCGGTCTGCGGAGAGATGAACAGCGTTCCGCGCTCCTGCAGGTTCCACAGCGCATAAGTCATGGCCGTGCCGGTCTCGGTGGAGATCATGGCGCCGGATGAGCGCTGCGGGATCTCTCCCTTGTAAGGCTCATAGCCGACGATGCGCCGCACCAGGGTGCCTTCGCCGCGGGTATCATTGATGAACTGGCTGCGGTAGCCCAGCAGTCCGCGCGTCGGCGCATGATAGGTGATGCGGGCATAGCCGTTTTCTTCTTCCATGTCGATCATGATGCCCTTGCGCAGGTTGAGCTTGTTGATGACCGTGCCTTCGTATTCCTGAGGGACGATGGCGACCACTTCTTCGATCGGTTCGACCTTTACGCCATGTTCGTCTTTGTGCAGGATGACCTCCGGCTTGGAGACGGCCAGCTCATACCCTTCGCGGCGCATATTTTCGATCAGCACGGAAATATGCAGCTCGCCGCGTCCGCTGACCTTGAAGCAGTCTGCGGAATCAGTCGGTTCGACCTTCAGGCCGACATTGACTTCCAGCTCTTTTTCAAGACGTTCCTTCAGGTTGCGGGAAGTGACATACTTGCCGCTCTTTCCTGCGAACGGGCTCTTGTTCACATGGAAGTTCATGCTCAGCGTCGGTTCTTCGATCTCGATGCTTTCCATCGGCATCACATGGTCTTTTTCGCAGAGCGTCTCTCCGATGGAGATGTCCGGGATGCCGGCTACGACGACGATATCGCCGCTGTGTGCCTCTTCCACGCTCACCCGGGTCAGTCCCTTGTAGACGAAGATCTGCGATGTCTGCTTTGTGCGCTCGTTGCCCTTATCGTCACAGACGATGATGCTTTCCTGCGCGCGCAGCGTTCCCTGATAAATGCGTCCGATGCCAAGGCGTCCGATGTATTCATCGTAAGCGAGGGCAGAGACTTGCATCTGCAGCGGCTCCTCATCCAGGTCAGGATAAGTGTCGCAGTGTCTCAGGATCGTTTCGAACAGCGGTTCGATGCTGTCGCTTGGCGTATCCATGTCATACTGGACGATGCCGTCGCGCGCAATGCCGTAGAGGATCGGGAAATCCAGCTGCTCATCGGTGGCGTTCAGGTCCAGGAACAGCTCATAGACTTCATCGACGACTTCCTGTGCGCGCTGATCCTTTTTATCGATCTTGTTGATGAGCAGGATCGGACGCAGGCCGAATTCCAGCGCCTTGCTGAGGACGAAACGGGTCTGGGGCATCGGCCCTTCGCTGGAATCGACGAGCAGGATGACCGTATCGACCGTCTTGATGATGCGCTCGACCTCGCTGGAGAAATCGGCATGTCCTGGGGTGTCCACGATGTTGATCTTGACGCCCTTGTGGATGACGGAACAGTTCTTGGAGTAGATGGTGATGCCGCGTTCACGTTCCAGGTCGTTGCTGTCCATGACGCAGTCCACGACCTCTTCATTGGAACGGAATACATCGCTCTGGCGCAGGAATGCGTCCACCAGCGTGGATTTTCCAGCGTCGACATGGGCGATGACGGCTATATTGATGATCTTTTCTTTTTCGTTCATTATGCTTTCACCTCGCTGCAAACGTATATTATAATATAACGAACGGCGCGCAAATACAATCAGAAATGTGCGGCGTGACGGCGCTTTTGCCCTCAGCGCAGGAATGAAAGGCGATACATTTTGTGCGCAATGTTTTCAAAATGATGTAAATTATTTCACAGCTGTGTTATAATTGCACATATATCATCAGGGGATCCATGCGCAGGGAAGCGGCGATGCGCTTGCGGACGCCATGGGCACGCTGATGCATGCGGTGTGTGCCAGAAAAGGGCGCGGCTGTGTCCGTGCAGGCGCAAAAGGAGAAAAGAGGACATGAAAGAGCGATATATCGATCAATACAGCCATCACTTGAACCGGGAGATGGGCATCAGCGTATATGGACATGCCGGCAGGCTGTGTCTGGTCTTCCCTCCGCAGAACGGGAAGCATCAGGACTGGAAATCGTTCGGCATGATCGATGCTGTCGCCGATGAGATCGAACGAGGAAAGATCCAGCTGTTCTGCTGTGACAGCATCGATGAAGAGACATGGTCCGATCTGGGCGGAGATCCCAGAAGGCGCATCGAGCGTCAGGAAGTGTATTTTCATTATATCTGCGATGAGCTGGTGCCGCTGATCCGGGACATTCATGCAGAGGACTGTGGGATGCGCGGAGACAAGCTGATGGTGACGGGAACGAGCATGGGCGGCTATCATGCGGTGAACGTCTTCATGCGCCGTCCGGATCTCTTTGATCAGGTGCTTTCGCTGAGCGGGCTGTTTCAAAGCGATTATTTCTTCCATGATTATCACGATGATCTGACTTATGCGAATTCTCCGCTGGACTTTCTGCCCAACATGTCAACGGATCATCCGTATATCCAGATGTATAATGCGCGCGACATCATCTTGTGCTGCGGACAGGGCGCATGGGAAGAGACGATGGTCGACCACATGCACCGCATGGAAGCGGTCTTTGAACAGAAGGGCATCCAGGCATGGGTGGATTTCTGGGGCTATGATGTCAATCACGACTGGCCATGGTGGCGGCGGCAGCTCAGTTACTTTCTGCAGTTTCTGCTCTGAGGCCAGAACATGAACAAAAGCAGCGAGAGGAGCGCTGCTTTTGTCCAAACATTGTTTAAAAGAAAGGGAAAATTGATTATGAAGAAGTGAGCTCTTTTTCAAGCTCACTTAGAGTATATCCGAAAGCGGCAGGATAATTATCACAGTTTCATGTAAAATTATGTGAAGCAGAAAACGGAGGATGTTCTGCAGGCGCTGCGGATATCATATGGTATGGAGAGGAGGAATGTTTCATGTATTGCAGGATCAGCCAGCTCACACAGGAGACGTTCCTGTATTGCGCGCGATGTTGCGGGAAAGCGAGGCGGTGGTGAATCAGAAAAAAGGAGGAGAACATAGATGAAACCAATCGAACTGATCGGAAATACACCGATGATCCAGATCGGTGATTCAAACGTATATGTCAAGCTGGAAGGGTTCAACCCGGGCGGCAGCGTCAAGGACCGCGCGGTGTATTGGATGCTGAAGCGGGCGATGGAACGCGGCGAAGTGACGAGGGACAGCGTGCTGATCGAGGCGACCAGCGGCAATACCGGCATCGCGCTGGCCATGCTGGGGGCGCAGCTGAAGCTCAGAGTGATCATCGTCATGCCGGAAAGCATGAGCGTGGAACGGCGCCGCATGATCCAGGCATATGGCGCTGAGCTCGTGCTCAGCGATGCTTCTGCCGGCATGCAGGGCGCGATCGATAAGATGAAGGAACTGATGGGCGGACATGAGGAATATGTGACGCTTGGTCAGTTTGACAATCCGGACAATGTCCTGGCGCATTATGAGACGAGCGGACCGGAGATATTGAAGCAGCAGCCTGATGTGGATATCTTCGTTGCCGGCGTAGGGACAGGCGGGACGTTCAGCGGCATATCCCGCCGCCTGAAGGAACATGATCCGCATATCCTCTGCGTGGCCGTGGAGCCGGCTTCCAGCGCCTTGCTGAGCGGGCGCAAGGCCGGCGCGCACAAGATCCAGGGGATCGGCGCCAATTTCATCCCCGGCAATTTTGACGCGCAGGTCTGCGATGATATCGCGACGGTGAGCGATGAAGAAGCGATGCGCGAGATGGTCAGCTTCGGCCGGGAGACCGGGATCCTGGTGGGCATCAGCGCGGGAGCCAATATCGCGGCGGCCAAGCGCTACGCCGCATATTATCCCGGCAAGACGGTGGTGACGATCGCGCCGGATGGTGCCGATAAGTACCTCTCGGTGGTGGAATTCGAATGATGCAGTTTTTCAGGAACGCCAACTATAACCTGAAGCGCACGATGGCCAATGACCCGGCGGCCCGCTCGCGCATCGAGGTGCTGCTGCTGTATCCGCACATCAAGGCGATCGGCTTTCACCGGATCGCACACCGTCTGTATCGGTGGCATCTGTTTTTCCTGGCCCGTTTCATCTCCAACATCGCTCGTTTCTGGACCGGGATCGAGATCCATCCCGGCGCGAAGATCGGCAGAGGACTGCTGATCGATCATGGCATGGGCGTGGTCATCGGAGAGACCGCGGAGATCGGTGATGACTGCCAGATCTATCATGGCGTAACGCTTGGCGGACGAGGAACAGAGCATAAGAAGCGGCATCCGACGCTGGAAAACGGCGTGATGGTCGGCGCCGGCGCCAAATGCCTGGGCAATATCACGATCGGTGAAGGCGCGAAGGTAGGGGCAAACGCCGTGGTCCTGGAGGATGTCGAGCCGCATACGACCGTCGTCGGCCTTCCAGCCAGAGCGACCAGGGCGAGCCAGAGACGGATGAATCATCTGGATGAGTGACTGTGCATCATGCGCAGTCATTTTTGCAACCGGTTGTGTTTTTTGTGCCGGATATGCTATCATAATGTCATTGCTGGAGGTATTTTATGTGGAAATATCAATGTAAACGTCATTTGCTGTCCCTGCTGATCGGCGCGGCAGTCGGTATGCTGCTGTTTGGCGGAATCATAGATGAGGAGCTGATCGATGAGGTCGTGAAGCTCAACTGGATGCCGGAAGAAACGGTCAGGACGCTGCTGAGCATGCCGTGGCTGATCGGTGCGGTGATCGGCGCATCCGCGCTGAACGGCGTGCTGCTGCTCGTCTATCTGGTGCAGAAGTTCAATGTCAGCCCGATGGTGCTCTTCCTGCTGTTCTTCCTGATGCCGATCTTTACCATCATCATGGCAATCGGCATGATCCTGCTCATCCCGACGATCGTCGTCTGTATCTATGGCATGGTCACTGTCCGCAATTCGGCCGCGAAGAATTTCCGTTCTCTGCCTAATGGCAACGGGAACGAAGTGGAGCGGGTCTATCGTCTCCATCATGAATTCAAGGAGGATGTCTCGGCGCTGGCGCTGAAATGCCGCAAGGAGAGCGATCGCTGGACGGCGGTCTATGTGCTCGGCCTTGTCGCGCTGATCTGTCTGACGCTGATCATCCAGAACCTGATGGTGATGTTCTTCGTGTTCCTGCTGTATGCGCTGCTGCTGACTTATTTGTTCCGGCTCAGGGCGCAGAGCGTGCTGCCGATCAATGCGCTGCTCTTCGAACAGTGTGATCCTGTGGCCTGTGCGAGCGCGATCCTCATCTATTCCAGACGGGGAAGCCGGCTGAACCTGAAGATGAATCTGTTGTTCGCGCAGTGCATGCTCTACCTGGATGATCCGCAGCTGGCGATGGATTCGCTGGTGCTGATGCGCCGCGGAAACAGTGCGGCCGAGCTGAACTATCAGTCGCTGATGGCGGAAGCCAATTACCGCCTGGGTGATCAAAGCGCGCTGGAGCGCAATCTGGAAGCGGTGAGATCGACCAGGGTGAATATGGGCGCCGCCGGCAATATCATGATGCAGGATGCGGTCGCGGCCATCCAGAACAAGATCAACCTGATGAATGAGCAGTTTGATCAGTGCGATGCGTATTACCGTCAGGTGCTCCCGCAGATGAAGCTTCGCTTTCAGCTGGTGGATGCGCATTATTACCTGGGCATGATCGCCTTCGTGCGCAGAGATTTCGACGAAGCGTCGACACATTTCAGCTATGTCGTCTCCAATGCCAATACGATGGCTTATCATGATAAGGCACAGCGTTATCTGCGCATGATGGAGCGTCAGCTGGCTCATCAGGAGCAGGAAGAGGAATGATCATGAATAAGGAGCCGCAGCGCCGTGATGAGTGAGCGATCATCAGCGCTGCGGCCCCTTTTGTGTTTGCGCATCATACGTCTTAAGGCGTCTGCCGTTCGCAGGCGCGTGCGAGCACATATAGGTAGATGCTCATGGCGAAGGAAAACGTGACCTCGCTCATTCCGGTCACGCCGCCGCTGAGCGCGGTGGTGTAGACGCTGAAAAAGCAGATGAGCACATAAGCATAGAGGAAAGGGCGAAGGAACAGCCAGCCCTCATCGATCGAGATGAGCAGAAAATGAAGAAACTGCAGGAGATAGCAGAGGGTGCCGATGAACCCGAGGCGCACATGCCACTGGCTGAGCGCTGGGGCGTGTACGGGATCATAGGGGAGGATCACACAGAGCACCATGCAGAGACAGGAGGCGTACAGCCAGAAGTTGCGCGCCTTTTTTTTCGTGTAGCCGCAGCGCCTGTAACAAAGCCTGCTCATCAGCAGGAAGTTGAGCGCGCTGCATCCGCCCCACAGCAGCAGGAACAAAGGAGACTCCCTGCTCAGATCAGACAAGTTCGTCTGTAATGCGCCGGTCTTGCAGAATGCGATGATATTCAGGGCCGGGATGATGAGGAACGCGAACAGCGCCTGCAGCGTTTTTTTCCATGAATGATCGTTCATATGCGCAATTATATCACAGCGCATGCTTTTTTCAACCGCTTTAGGGATGAGGGGGATGACGCCGTATAAGAAGAGCGAAAAGGGAGAAAGGAGGGATAGACATGCAGCAGAAGCTGGCAGATGTGGAGCGAAAAGGCGGATCGCTCTGCGTTCGGCTGAAAGAGGGCAGTGCGTTTGATCCATACATCTACGAGCAGATCAGGATGGATGAGACCTGTCTGCCGCCGCTGCAGGAGAGAAAGGGCGTGATCCGCTATGAGACGGCAGGGCTGACCTCGCTGTCCTATTTTCTGGCGCATTATCATTTTGAGCAAGAGGAAGCGTATCGCTTCATCATCCAGCTTCTCGAACAGCTGCTGAAGGCAAACCGCACAAAGCCGGTGCTGCTGGATGTCCGCTATGTCTTCCTTCCGCCGCAGGGCACATTTTTCCGTTTTGTCGCCTTGCCGCTCAATGTGGAGCACTGGCACCTGCAAAAGCAGGAGAGCCTGACGTTCATCGAATATCTCGCGTCTCATGTGCAGACATCCAAGGCGTATGAGATCGTCGGATTTCTCATGCGGGTCACTCATGGGGATGAGTTTTCCCTGCCCAATGTGCTGCAGGGGCTGCACGCGCTGCGCCAATTGTATGAGAAAAAGCCCGGCTTTTGGGAAAGACGCAGGAAAAGGCGAGAGGAGGAAGGGTTTCATGCCCGGGTGAAGGTGCTTGAGGAGACATACCGAGAAGAAGAGAAGGTCCCCGCTCTGCAGGAGCCAGGCGGATCTTATGCGGTCACGACCTTGCTGCAGGCGCCTGCCCGACAGGATTATTTGCAGGAAGGGGAGGAGATCTATCTGTTATATGACGAAGAGATGGTGATCGGCAGAGGGGAGGAATGCGCGATCAGGGTGGACAGCGAGCAGGTTTCCAGGCAGCATGCACGCTTAAGGAGGGCGGATGACCGCTGGTATGTCCGCGATCTGCGCTCCCGCAACGGAAGCTGGCTGAATGACAAGCGGCTGCAGCGGGAGATGCGCCTGAAAGAAGGCATGCAGCTGAAGATCGCCGATCATGTCTTCGTGTTTCATGAGCATGGGAAGAGATGAAGGAGATCTGTGTCTGTGCGCGGGACAGGCTGATCCGCATCGCATGCGGATTTGCGCCGCGGATCGTGGTCAGCATAGATGAGGACGTGCTGATGACGCTGGAACGAGAGGAGCAGGGATGGCGGATCTATGATGCGCTGGGCGAGCCGCAGGCGCTGTTGAGCAAAGAGGCGATGGCGCTGTCTGTCGGCGGGGAACAGGTCCTGGTGATGATGCAGGAGCGCAGGACAAAGCTGTATTTTCATCGTGTCGGCACCTTCAGCATCGGCCGCAGCGAACAATGCGCGCTCGTGCTGAAAGAATCATTCATCTCGCTGTTCCACGCTGAGCTATGCAGTGCAGACGGTGCGTTGCTCCTGAAGGATCTGGGCAGCACCAATGGGACTTATGTGAATGAGCGACGCGCAGGTCAGATCCAGCTGAAGGCGGGCGATGTCGTCGACCTGCTCGCCATGCGCATGATCATCGGTGCCGGGTTCGTGGCCGCGGACCGTCCGCTTCCGCTTTCACGCTATGTGCCTGCGGCGTTGCCTGATGTGTCGCCAAATGCTGAGCCGTGCGTGAAATGGCTGTCTTCGCCGCTCTCGGTGAGGACCATGGAGCTTCCGCCGCTGCCGCAGCTTTCCCCGCCTGCCTTTCATCCGCTGGCGTTGCAGCTGGGCGCCGGCATGACGATGGCGCTGTTTTCGCTGCTTGCTTACAGCCGCAGTTCCTCTGGCATGTGGATGGCATGGGGCATGGCGTTCAGCATGGTCGTATGGCCGCTGCTCAACGCGCTCTATCAGCGGCATGCGCATCGCAGACAGATCCGGGAGAAGCGCCTGCAGTTCGAGAAGCGGATCGCAAGCCGGCAGCAGGAGGCGCTTGCGCATGCGCAGGCGCTGCGGGAGAGCGGCGAACGCTGGAAGCAGGCGCTGATGCAGCCGCAGACGCTGTTGATGGGGGCAAAGACACCATGGCTCATGGCAGGCACAGCGGACATGCCTGCCATCATCTGGGCGCGCAGAGAGGATGAGGACCACCCGTTCGCTTCGCTGCTGGATCAGCTGACCCAGACAGCGGTGACCTGCGAAAAGATGCCTCTGCTGTGTCAGGCCAGCGCGTCGATCTGGCTGCTGAATGTTGAGGACTCGCTGGTGCGCCTGGTGCTGATGCAGATGCTGAAGCAGCGTCCGGACGCAGAAGTCTGGCTGTGCCAGGTGCCATCGCCGCTCATCGGCCGTCTGCGCCTGCTGAAGCAGGGACATCATCGGGCCGTATCGCTTGCGCAGGCGGTGCGTGCTTCGGGACATGGCACACGCATCGTGCTCTGTGATGAGCTTGCGGCGGACAGCTCACGCGTCGATGATGAGGTCTGGGTGATCGTGCTTTCCACAGGCAGGCGGCGCCCGCCTTCGGATGCGCTGGTCATCGACGGCAAGTCCGCCATGCTTCGGGCAAAGGAGACCATCCCGGTTTCCCTCAGCGAGCTTTCTGATGAAAGGTGGGATGACTTCCTTCAGCGGATGGCCTCGCGGGAATGCGTCCATGCCCCGCGTCCCACTGATTTTCTCTCGCTGTTTTCCTGCAGCAGCTGTGCTCAGCTTCAGGCCGAGATGCGCTGGAAACGGCAGCGGCTGAGCGGATCGCTGGCGGCGGTGCTGGGCTGGGATGAGCAAGGCGATCCGATCGTTCTCGACGCGCATGAAAAGGCAGACGGACCGCATGGCATCCTCGCGGGGATGACCGGTTCGGGGAAGAGCGAGCTGCTGCTTTCTTATATCTTGTCGCTGTCCTGCAGCTGTTCTCCGGAGACGGTCAGCTTTTTCCTGATCGACTATAAAGGCGGTTCGATGGTCAGCGCGCTGCGCAGGCTTCCGCATTTGTGCGGCGTGATGACCAATCTGGATGAGGCGTCCTTACAGCGGGTCCGCATCTCGCTGAACCGAGAGATCACGATGCGGCAGGAACAGTTCTGGCGGATGATGAGCGAACATCATCTGTCCAGTCTGAGCATAGCGCGTTATCAGCAGCTTTGCGATGAATCTTATGTTCCGCTTGGTCATCTGTTCATCATCGTGGATGAGTTTGCTCAGCTCAGAGAGGAGCATGCGCAGTTTCTGGATGAGCTTCGGCGAGCGGCGCGCATCGGACGAAGCCTGGGCATACATCTGTTGTTGTGCACGCAGAAGCCCGGAGGCATCATCGATGAGCAGATCCGCAGCAATGCGCGCTTCCGCATCTGCATGAAGGTGCAGAGCAGGGCAGACAGCCGTGACATGCTGCAGGGCGATGAGGCGCTTGCGCTGCGTAATCCCGGCGAATTCATCTTGCAGGTCGGAGATGGGGAGAAGAGCATCCGCGGCGTCAGCGCCTATGTGAATGCGGATTACTGCCCGCAGGCCCGCACCTGTGCCGCGCATCTTCTTCAGATCCTGGATCAAGAGGGGCGCACGCACTCTGCCCTGCGCTGGCAGGATGCGGACGGCACACAGAAACAGCTTGGCGCGGTGGTGGATCATCTTTGCGCCTGCGCCGAAAAGATGGGGATGCGCGCCAGACAGATATGTGCGCCGGAGCTGCCGCAATATGCCGAATGTCCGCCGAAGGAAAGCATGCAGCTGGGATGGCGTGACTGTCCGCAGCGTCAGTGTGTCATGCCTTTGTCCATCAAAGGCAGATCCTTTCTGGCCATCTGCCCGCCACAGGAACAGGAGCGATTCTTGTTGTGCTGCGGCGCGGCAATCGCGCAGGAAGAGGGGATCATGATGTTTGATCTCAGCCATCCGCAGATGAAGCGCGAGCGGATGCTGGCTCAGCTCATCCATGTGCTGAGCCAGATCCAAAGAGAAGCTTATCTGCTGGCGGATGATCCTTCGCTGTTCCATGATGCGCGCTATGCGTCTGCCCTGCACGCCTTGCTGCGCCGCCCCATGATCCATCTAATGGTGCTGATGCAGGAATGTGACCATGCGCTCATGAGCCGTCTGCCCGCAGGCATGGGAAAGATGAGCTATGCGGTGAACGAGACCGGCTTGCTGCAGGAGTTTTTCGGCCAAACGGCTGGCGGCGTGCTCCTGCGGCATCCGGGCTGCGGCATCGTCGCTGATGAGGAAGGGCTGTCGGCATACATCTGTCTTCGCCCTGATCCGCGCCGCTATGCCCGCTGCATCCAAGACAGCATGGCGGAGCTTATGACGCTGAGCGGGCGCAGCATAGGGGTAGACGTAAGCAGCGGCAGCTTGTTTTTCTGGCCGAAGGCGGAAATGGTCATCGTGCTTTGCGCGCAGGAGGCGCAGTGCGCGCGCTTCGCGCAGAAGGTGAGATCCTGGTGCACTGCGCATACTGAGGTGGCGGCGGGATGGGCAGAGGATCCGCAGATCCGCGCCCTTGCGGATGCGCACCGCCATGACGCGCTGTTTTGCTGGATGGGCAGCGGCGCGGACGTGCATGGCTTTCGCTTCGGGTTTCGCGCGCTGCGCTGCGGCAGCACCCAGATGATCGTGCGCCATGGGGATGAGGAACAGCTGATCCAGCTGTGGACAGAGGAAGGATGATATGGATGAAAATATACTGGTGGACATCCAGGTACCGGCGGTGTCCATGCGCTTTGATGCGTCGATCCCGCTTTATGCGCCGGCTGCGGATATCCTGCGTCATCTCATCGACTGGATCTCGCAGCAGATGGGTCTTTCGCTGAGCGATGACGGCCATTTTCTATGCAACGCGCGGACCGGCGAGATACTGATGGGCGCAGAGTGCCTGTATCGTTCCCGGATCCTTCCGGGCGATCACCTGATTTTATTTTAGGAGGAAGACATGAGGATCAACGTGGACATGAACCAGCTGATTCAGAATGCATCATTTATTCAGGGTCAGGCTGAGGAATATGCCGAGGTTTACGGCAGCGTCTATCGGCTGCTGCAGCAGATGGAGGGCTATTGGAAAGGGAAAGACTTTCTTGCCTTCAGCGAGCAGCTGAATGCATTTCGCAGTGATTTTGAATTGATGAAGAAAGTGCTGATCGAGTATGCATCCTATCTTCGGGAAAGCGCAGCGGTCTATGCCCGCCTTCAGGATGAGTGTGCCGCAATGGCCAGCCGCCTGCGCTGCTAGAGAGGAGGGATGACATGGACAGTGTATCGATCAGCGCGCATGAGGTCGAACAGGCAGCGGCTTCTCTGAGCCGGATGAATCAGCAGCTGCGCGCGCACCTGGATGCCGTGACGCAGAAGATGCGTCAGCTTAGCAGCTGCTGGGATTCTCCGGCAGGCGCTGCGCTGCAGGAGCGCTTCGATCAGCTGCTTCCGGTATTTGACCGTTATGAGCAGGTGATGGAGCAGTATGTCGCCTGTCTGCGTGAGACGGCCCGCAGCTATCAGGATGCTGAGCACATGCTGAAGCAGCAGGCTTCCTCTGTTGTATCCTGATCCAGGCCATCTCCTGCGTTTGCAGGAGGTGGTCAGCCTGCTGCAGGATTGCCGTCAGCACTGCATGCGTCTTCAGGATGGCACGGAGCGCAGGGCTCTGCTGGATCTGATCGAAAGGCTGATCGAGTCAATCGGCCGGGAGATGGATGATGTACGCGGATACTGACGCTTACCGCTCGATCCTTGCGCTGAGCGACGCGATCCGCAGCCGTTATCCGCAGCCGCGCACGGTCGGTGCACTGCGCTTTGCCGATGGCATGGCGCGATTGCACAGCTATTGCGAAAGCCGGATCCAGGCAGTCGAACAAACGGAGAACGGCCTTCTGCAGCGCTTAGGCGCCTCGATCCTTTCCGCTGTTGACGTCAGCTTCTGGGATACATATACGAATGTATATATGATCGATCCGGGGGCAGGAAGGGTCAAACGAGTCGGCAGCATCGGGGCAGGGGTCGGCGCGTCGCTTCACGTGTCGGCGCTCAAGGCGGTGATGAGTCATTCTCTGGGCATCCTGAACACAGCGATTTCTGCAGCGCTCGGCGACTTCCGCATCAAGGGCGAGGCTCACCTGACGCTCTTTGACAAGGAACGTCAGTGGGATCCGGAGCTGGTGCTGTATGCCGGCGCGCAGGCCGCTTTGCTTCAGGCCGGTGCGGAGGTGTGGACGGGCGGATCGCTGATCGGCGCATCAGCGTCTGCGGAAGGGACGGCAGGGTATGCGTATGCAGAGGCCGAGGCCGTGCTCTCGAAGGAAGAGCAGACCATCCATGCCGGTGCGGGCGTCTGTGCCTTGCGCGGCGAGGTCCGCTGTGTGCTCAAGATCTTCAATGTGCGCATCACGCTGACCGGCAGCGGATCCATCGGCAGCGCGGAAGCGGAGGTCTCGTTTTCGCATAAGAACAGAGAATGGGAATTTGGCAGCAAGCTGGGCTTCATCGCAGGATTAGGCTTTAAGGTCAATGTGACATACTGAGGTGATGAGATGAAAGAGTATCTGCCGATCGGCAGTGTGGTCACGCTGAAAAACGGGACGAAGAAAGTGATGATCTGCGGAAGGGTACAACGAGAAACGAAGCAGGGCAGGATCTATGATTACTGTGCCTGTCTGTATCCGGAAGGGATGATCGATTCACGTTCGGTCTACCTGTTCGATCAGGAAGACATCGGATGCATCTATTATGTCGGCATGCAGGACAGCGAGGAGTTCCGCTTCCGCGCGAAGATGGAAGAAGAGCTGAACAGGCTGTCCGCGCCGGCATGAAAAAAGCAGCGGGTCATTACGGCCCGCTGCCTTTGTGCCCTTCAGGGTCAATTCAGATGATCATCGATGATCCGGACATCGCGCAGCTGCGGCAGCTCCTCCAGCAGCAGGTCGCGGATCCCGCCGTAAAAGGTGCTGTCTAATGACATGCATCCGACACAGGCGCCGTGAAAACGGACATAGGCGACATCATCCTGCAGATGATCCAGCGTCACGTCCCCGCCGTCTCTTTGGATGTAGGGGCGGATCTTATCGAGCACTTTCTGAACCTTTTTTTCGTTCATGTCTTTTCCTCCTTACTGCGGGATCATGGGAGACAAGATCAATGCGACGAGCAGCCCGAGCAGGATGCCGCCGATCGCCTCGACGAATTTGTGGCCGAGGACATCCTTGATCTTTTCATGATAGATCGGATCGGAGAAGTTGACCTTCTGCATCTCCTCGATATCGCTGATGAGCTGTTTGGTCAGCTGGATGTTCTTGCCGGCATAATAACGCACGTTGACCGCATCGTAGATCACGATGAAGGCAAAGATGCAAGTGATGGCAAAAAACGGGGAAGTGAATCCCTCCTGCAGGCCGATGGCCAGGGAGAGCGCCGTGACGGTCGAACTGTGTGAGCTGGGGAAGCCGCCGCAGGAAATTACCTGATGAAGATCCCAGCGGCCGCTGCGAAAGTAGAAATTGAACAGCTTCAATACCTGCGCTGCCACGTTGGCCAGCAGCGCTGCGATCAGCGGATAAAGCGAAGGGGAAATTATCATATCATCACCTCTAACATCATTCTTCTGTTTACGCGCTTTATTATACCACAAAAAACATGAAGATGTGGTATAATAAAAACCGAGGTGAGCACATGCGCTATTCTGTCGGTGACATCGTGGAGGGGACCGTGACGGGAATCAAGCCTTACGGCGCCTTTGTCTCTCTGGACAGCAGCCATAATGGACTGATTCATATATCGGAGATCAGCGAGCGGTATGTCCGTGATGTACACACCTTTGTCAGCGTGAATCAACGGGTACGGGTGAAGATCCTGGATCAGGATGAAGACGGTATTCATTTCCGCCTTTCCCTGAAGGCAGTGAACGCAGGGAAAAAGCGCTTTGCCCGCAGACGGCATCACACACAGGCATATCCGCCGCAGCAGATCGGTTTTCGTTCGCTTGCCGAGGTGCTGGACGGGTGGATCGAGGATGCGTATGGCAGGAGGAATAAGTATGATCAAACTGGAAACGAAACATGCGTTTTTGAAGGAAGAGGTAAAGGACTATCAGCCGCAGGTGGACCGCCTGCATCGTCAGCTGATGGACGGCGAATGTCTGGGAAATGACTATATTGGATGGGTGGAGTGGCCCAATAGCTACGATCGTGAGGAATTCGAACGGATCAAGGCGACGGCCGCACGGCTGCGCGGGATGTGCGATGTCTTCGTGGTGTGCGGGATCGGCGGATCTTATCTGGGGGCGCGTGCTGCCATCGAGATGATCAACGGCTTGTATCCGCAGTCCGCTCCTGAGATCCTGTTCGTGGGCAACACGTTCTCCAGCACGTATATCGCACAGGTGATGGATCATATCCGCGATCGGGAAGTGTGCGTCAACGTCATTTCCAAGTCCGGGACCACGACAGAGACCGCGCTCGCATTCCGCCTTCTCAAGCAGTTCATGGAGGAGAAATACGGCGATGAGGCGAAAACGCGCATCGTAGCGACGACAGATAAGGCAAGAGGCGTGCTCAAGGCCGAAGCCGATGATGAGGGATATGAGACCTTTGTCATCCCGGACGATATCGGCGGACGCTTTTCCGTCATCACGCCGGTGGGGCTGCTGCCGATCGCGGTGGCAGGCATCGATATCGACGCCATGTTCACCGGGCTGAAGAACGCCTACGCCGATCTTTCCGACAGCGATCTGGAGAAGAATCCTGCCTATGCTTATGCGGTCTGCCGCCGCATCCTGCAGGATCAGGGCTATGATGTGGAGATGCTCGTCAACTATGAACCGCAGATGGCCATGGTTTCGGAATGGTGGAAGCAGCTGTTCGGAGAGAGCGAGGGCAAGGAAGGAAAGGGCATCCTGCCGGATTCCGCCAATTTCTCTACCGACCTGCATTCTCTGGGCCAGTTCGTTCAGGAGGGCAAGAAGGTCCTGTTCGAGACGCTGCTGCTGGTAGAGCGGCCGGCACGGGATCTGGTCTTCCCGCATGATGAGAAGAACGCGGATCAGATGAACTACCTGAGCGGAAGATCCATCGACTGGGTCAACAAGATGGCCGCGCAGGGAACGCTGGAAGCCCATGTGAATACCGGCCATGTTCCGAATCTGATATTGACGATGGAGGACATGAGCGCGGAGAGCTTCGGCTATATGTGCTATTTCTTCTTCCGCGCGGTGGCGATGAGCGTGCTGCTGCTTGGGGTGAACCCCTTCAACCAGCCGGGCGTGGAGGTCTACAAGAAAAATATGTTCCGCCTGCTGGGCAAGAACTGAATATGACGCTGACCGGTCTTATGAAAAGGGCCGGTTTTTTTGTGCGCGAAATTCGCGGACAAAAAAAGAAATCAAACGACGACCTCGTTCATATACTGGAATGTATGATAGGCGAATGTGCCGGGAACAAGGAGGTTTCGTATGAAGATCAACTGGAAGAAGCATGCACCGATCGCGCTAGTGCAGAGTGCTGCCGCATCCATGACAGCCGGACTTCGGCTGAGGGTCCATAAAACGGATGGCTTTCCCTTTGAAGGAACGCTGACTGCCCGCTTGCAGCAGGAAGAGGGCGACAGTGCAGAGCAAGCGCTTGTCTTTGATGCCGAAGGCAATTCCTGCGTGGAGTTTTCCGCGCTCTGCTTCGGTTCCTTTACGCTGGGCGTCGTCCGTGAGGATGGCAGCGCCATGCCGGCGGATGCCCGGGTGCGCGTTTACGTCGACGAGGAGGAACAGCAGGGAGATACGGCCGTGTTCGCGCTCACGCTGGAGAGGCCGTGGGCGCAGGTGCTGATCGAACTGTCTGAGGATTATGGGGAACTGACGCTGCATGTCATGGAAGAGGGCGCACAGGGCCAGAGCGTCCCGAATGCTTCCTCCCGTTATCGCTATGAAATTGCGGGGCCAAACGGCAGCCGGTGGGAGGAGTTCAGCGCAGCCAATGATTTTGAGATGACCCTGCGTCTATCACCTGGGCGCTATGAGATCCGCCCGCGCAGCGGTTCGTGCCGGATCTATGTGAATGATGTTTTGACAGATGGGACGCTGGAGATGACATCGGGCCATCAGCGGGCGGCGATGATCGAGCAGCGCACGCAGGAGCCATCGGTGCGCATCCGCGCCTTTCGCTGCGATGGATGCGGCACGCTCTTCCCCTTTGTCAGCGGAGAGATCATGGCTGTGCTGCGCGGCGGGGAGGAGAGCATACGCCTGCGGCTGAACAAAGAGAACGGGTTCAGCGTATCCTTATATGATCTTGCGCAGGGCGTCTATTCGCTCAGCGCCATGGAGATCGAGGGATATGACTGCATCATCCTCACTGACGGAGAAGCGGATGAAGGGACCATCGAGGTGCAGGATCTGCCCATCAGCGCCGATATCCTTTATACCCCGATCCAGCGCGATCCGGCCGGTTCGCTGCGGGTGCGCAAGATGATCCGCACGGAGAGCGGCTGTCTGAGCGAACCGGATGAAGGAGAGCGATTCCGCGTCAGCGTGAGCGGCTGCGGAGTGACGCATACGTTCCTGCTGAATGCGGAAAATCATTTCAGCGTGCAGCTGGCAGATCTGTGCCCGGGCTGTTATCGGGTCAGCGAATGCGAGGAAGACGGGTATGCCACGAGCTATGAGCTTGCGGATGGGACCGTGCTCATCGGCGGTCTCATCGAACTGGACGGCAGTTCGGGCGCAGAGGTCATCATCGTCAATGAACAGCGCAACAACGGCAAGCTGCAGATCTGCAAATATGTGGAAGATGATCAGGGCTGTCTGGTCGAGCCCGATGGCCCATGTTATGCGGTCAGGGTGCATTCCTTCGCCTTTCAGGAGACCTTCATGCTCAATGAGCAAAACGATTATTGCATCGCGCTGGACCAGCTGCCCAAAGGGTGCTATGACATCCGGGAAAGCGAAGGAGAAAACGTGCTGTACAGCGTGGATCAGGGCGAATGGTCGCGCAGCGCCAGAGTGATCATCGATGATGCGCGCATGCATGAGGTGCGCATCCTGAACCTCAATGATCCGCGGACAGGAACGATCCGCATCGAAAAGCTGATGGAGAATGAACGGTGCATGCTGATGCAGCCGGAGCGCAGCGAATATTTCCTGATCTGCATCAGCGGAAACGGGCTGCGGCGGACAGTGACGCTGAATGCGGCCAACCAGTGGTGTGTCTATATCGATGAACTGCCTTATGGCGAATACCGGATCGAGGAGCTGTATGAAGATGAGGTCTATTATATGGTGAATGGAACGAGGGAGGAAGAAGCAGTGATCACGCTTGGCCGGGAAATGCAGGAAGTCAAGGTCATCAATGTCCTGCCAAGAGGCTGCGCCTTGCGCCTGGATGTGCGGATGGAGGATTGCGAAGGACGCACGGTCTGTCCGGATGACGCCTTTGAGACGACCATCATCGTCCAGGGCGAAAGCTTCTGCAGAGAGGTACACCTGTGTGCCGATAACCGCTGGCAGGCAAGGCTGTATGGCAATTGCGAAGAGCGCGTGAGCGTGCGGGTAAAAGAGACGATGGGCTATCACATCCTGTATGAGTGCGACGGCCGCCGCAGCGAAAGCTGCACGTTCACCCTGCAGAAGGAAAGCACGGTCAGCGTGGTGCATCGCTATGCGCATTGCCGGGGCAGCGTCTGTGTGGAAAAGCGCATGGAGGATGAATGCGGAAACCTGTGCTGTCCAGAGGGCGGCGCTTATCCGATGGTGCTGTATACAGATGGAATGGAAGTGCCCTTCGAGCTGAACAAGGAGAATGGGTACTGCGTCTGGTTTGATGATCTGTCCCGCGGGGAACATGAGATCAGGGAGAAGGACATGATCCCGTGCGCATTCATCGTCGATGACCGCAGGCAGGAGGATGGCCGTTTCCGTCTCGGTTCGCGGGATGTGCACATGCTGGTGATCAACCCTGCTTCGCGCAGCTCAATGCTTCAGATCCAGGCGCGCATGCGGGATGAGGAAGGCAACGTCGTGCTGCCTTGCGCTGCGGTCCGTTTCGCGCTGAGCGGACAAGGCATCCATCAGATGATCACGCTGGATGAGGCAAACGGCTTCTCTCAGTGTTTGGATGGGCTGCAGCCGGGCAGCTATACGCTGATCGGGGCCGATCGGCGCATGTATACCTGTTTGATCGACGGCGTGCCGCATGAGCAGGCCCGCTTTGTCCTCGATCAGGAGGATGTGTGCGTCATCATGATCGAAGAGCCTTGCGCGTGCGCGCTCACCCTTTGCCGCAGGGATCAAGACGAGAACGGCAAGCGTGTGCTCCCGCCGAGCGGACAGCGCGAGTTCGTCACGGTGAGCGATCGGCAGGACAGCATGCGCATCTGTCTGGATGGATCCGCTGATTTCTGCTGCACCATCCACGATCTGTGCCCGGGCAAGGTGACGCTGCAGGAGGAGAGCGGACAAGACAGCGTCCTCTATGTCAACGGAAAGCGGATGGAAGGAAAGTCCTTCATCCTGGAAGAAGGCGCATCTTATGCCGAATTGGTCCGCGAGCGGTGCACCGCTGCGGGCATCCGCATCGACGGCATGTGCATGAGCGAGGGCGAGTATCATGAATGCATACAGGAACAGATCGTCTTGAGCATCTTTGGAGGATCGCTCAAGGAGCAGGAGATCGTCTTGGATGCGCACAATGGCTGGAGCGCGCTGATCTCGCCGCTGCAGCCGGGCACGTATACGATCTGCTCGAAGACGCAGAATGTCTGCTTCTACCTCGGCAATACGCAGAGCTACAACCGGGTTCAGGTCAGCCTCGGCACCCGTACGATCTCGCTCAGCGCCGTGCTGCAGGAGCAGGAGGACGAAGCGAAGATGGCCGATTTCTCGATCGTCACCGCAGATGCGCAAGGCAATCCCATCCCGCCGCAGGAAAAGGATGTCTTTACCGTGCGGCTCGTCTCCCGCAGCTATTTTGAGACGCTGGTGTTCAGCCAGGGGGATGACTGGCATCAGCAGCGCGCCATCACCGCAGGCATGTACGAGATGTATGCCAACGCGCCGGCGGGCTATCGCTTTGCGTGCACGGTGGTGGATGGAGAGAAGATCAGCGGCGGAAAGGCGAAGCTCGCGTCCGATTCCCAGGTCGTCTTCCGCTTCGTCCGCAGAGCTGAGGAAAACAATGTCCTGTATGTGCAGGGCTGCCGCAGAGATACGGAATGCGACTGTCTGAAGCAGCCGCTGCCCCAGACCGTCTTTAATCTGCGCCTTCTGCATGCGGATGAGACACGCACGCTGCAGCTGAATGAGGATAATCAGTGGCGCATCCGCCTTGGCGATCTGCAGGCGGGAAGCTATGCGCTGCGCCCGGCCGCAGGCGAGACGTATGCTTTCGTCGTGGACGGCGTGCCCTCGCAGGAGGCGGTGTTCGAGATGTATGGCGGCGCGCATCATGTGAAGGTGATCAAGGAAGAGCAGGGGAACAGCGGATCGCTGGTCCTGGAAGCCTGGTCATGGGATGGCACGCACAAAGTCAAGCCGCAAAGCGGCGTCAGCCTGTGGGCCGAGGTGAGCAATGGATCCATGTGCTGGGAACTGCTCCTCGATGAGTCGAATCACTGGCTTGCCTCTTTGACGCATCTGCAGCCGGGCGTCTATCAGATCCACACCGACCAGGAGAATATCTGGTATCAGGTGGACGGACAGACGCCCAGCCAGGAAGGGCTTGCCGTCATCCGTGAGGGCGAGGTGCAGGTGGACCTGTTGATGGCAGGCGCTCCGCTGAAAAAAGGAAGCATCCATCTGCGCAAGTATATCCGCAGGGGAAACGAGCTGGTCAGACCGCAGGAGGGGGAGTACACCTTCATCCTGAGCCGGCCGGGATTTGAAGAGCGCATCACGCTCACTACCGCCAATGGCTATCATGAAGATGTGACCTTCCTCGATGCAGGGACCTATGTGCTGGATGAACAGGGCGATGGCCAGACGACCTATCGCATCGACGGGGGCAGCGAGGTGCATTACGCGGTGGTCACGATCAATGATGGACCGGTGGAGGTGCAGGCGATCAACCCCGCGCAAAGCAGCGGCGGGGGAACGCTGACGATCAGGCTGGAACAGGCCGATGAGCCGGTCCGTTTCCTGCTGCAGAAGAGCGGCGCGGAATATGAGGTCGAGCTCAGCGCTGAAAACGGCTGGCAGCGGAATCTGCAGGGGATCGAAGCGGGGCTGTACTCGCTTTCTGCCGCTTCGGATATCCCGCTGCTGTATGACTGCGATGGGCAGGGACCGCGTGAGCATTGCACCATCCGCTTTGCCGATGATGATCACGATGTCATCATCACCGCAGAACAAGCTGCATCAGCTGCATCCTTGAAGCTGCAGCTTTGGGTCGAAGATGAGCGGGGAAACTTGCATCTGCCCCGAAATCAGGAAAAGGTCCGGGTGACGCTGGAGGGGGATCAGCCGCGGGTCATCGAGCTGTCGGCGGCGGCCGGCTATGCGCGCAGCCTGGATGATCTGGCCCCGGGCAAGGCGTCCCTGCGCTCCTCCATGCCGTGCATGTACAGGCAGGATGGCATGGCGGAAGCACGCGAAGCCTCATTTGCGCTGCCTGCCGGCGGGGCAGTGCAGGTGGATGTCATCATCAAGGAGGATGCACGGCGGCAGCCGCCGACAAAGCTGGTGCTGTGAGTGACGGAGAGGATCTGGACGATCCTCTTCTTTTTACGAGAGAAAACGCTTTTTGCCGGGCAGGGACCCCGATGGAAAAAGCGCTCACAGCGTGAACCGAAATTTACAAAAAAGTTCTTTAAAAATACAGAAGTTCGGTCTATAATGTATGGGTAAAGTTACGCAAGGAGGAAAACTACTAATGGCAAAAACATTTATGTCAATGGACGGTAACACCGCCACTGCGCATAACGCGTATGCGTTTACCGAACTGAGTGCTATTTACCCGATCACCCCTTCTTCGCCGATGGCAGAAGTCGTGGATGTCTGGGCAAATCAGGGACGCAAGAACATCTTTGGCAACGTTGTCAAGGTTGCTGAGCTGCAGTCTGAGGGAGGCGCAGCCGGTGCCGTTCACGGTGCTCTTCAGGCCGGTACGCTGGCGACCACATTCACCGCATCACAGGGGCTGCTGCTGATGATCCCGAACATCTACAAGATGGTCGGTGAATGTCTGCCGGGCGTTCTGCACGTATCTGCACGTGCGCTGGCATCCCGTGCGCTGAACATCTTCGGCGACCACCAGGACATTTACGCATGCCGCCAGACCGGCGTCTGCATGCTGGCAAGCCATTCCGTTCAGGAAGCGATGGATCTGGCCGGTGTCGCACACCTGGCTGCCATCAAGGCAAGCGTTCCGTTCATTCACTTCTTCGATGGTTTCCGTACTTCTCACGAGATCCAGAAGGTAGAAGTGTTCGACACGGAATTATATAAGGATCTGATCGATTACGATGCGCTGGAAGCTTATCGCAAGCGTGCGCTGAACCCGCATACCAATCCGGTAACGCGCGGCGGTGCTGAGAACGATGATATCTACTTCCAGGGAATGGAGGCGCGCAACGAGCATTATGCCAAGGTTCCTGCCATCGTAGCGGAATATATGGAAAAGATTTCTGAGATTACCGGACGTCATTACGCTCCGTTCACTTACTATGGCGCACCGGATGCCGAGCGCATCATCATCGCCATGGGTTCTATCACTGAGACCGCGCACGAGACGATCGATGCGCTGATGGCAAAGGGCGAAAAAGTCGGAATGATCAAGGTTCACCTGTATCGTCCGTTCGCTCCGGAATACATGCTGAAGGTCATGCCTTCCACCGTAAAGAAGATTGCTGTTCTGGACCGCACCAAAGAGTCCGGCGCAATGGGCGACCCGCTGTACCTGGATGTCGTTGCGGCGCTTAAGGATCACAAGGATATCGAGATCATCGGCGGACGTTACGGTCTGGGATCCAAGGATACGCAGCCGTGCCATGTCAAGGCCGTATTCGATCACCTGAAGGAAGACAAGATGATCAACGGATTCACGATCGGCATCGAGGATGATGTGACGCACCTGAGCCTGCCTGCAGACGAAAGCTTCCAGATCGAGGGAGACTACACTTCCTGCCTGTTCTGGGGCCTGGGTTCTGATGGTACGGTTTCCGCGAACAAGTCCACGGTCAAGATCATCGGTGACAACACGGATCAGTACGCACAGGCTTACTTCGCATATGATTCCAAGAAGGCCGGCGGTGTTACCCGTTCTCACCTGCGTTTCGGCAAGTCTCCGATCCGCTCTACATACTACATCAACAATGCAGACTTCATCTCCTGCTCTTTGGACGCATACATGTTCAAGTATGACATGGTGCGCAACCTGAAGGACGGAGGTACCTTCCTGCTGAATACGACGTTCTCCAAGGAGGAGATCGTGCATCATATGCCGAACCGCATGAAGGCGCAGCTGGCGAAGAAGCACGCTAAGCTGTACATCATCAACGCGACCAAGATCGCGCAGGAGATCGGCATGGGACGCCGTACGAATACGATCCTGCAGTCCGCGTTCTTTGCGCTGAATGAGCAGATCATGCCGCTGGAGACTTCTCTGGAGCTGATGAAGGCCTTCGCGAAGAAGTCTTACGGCAAGAAGGGCGATGCGATCGTACAGCTGAACTACAAGGCGATCGATGCCGGAAAAGACGGCATGGAAGAGATCGCTGTAGATCCGAGCTGGGCAGAGCTGCCGTATGACGCTAACCGCAAGCTGACCGGCGATGAGTACTTCGACAACCATGTCGCAGTCATCAATGCGCTGGAAGGCTATGATATGCCGGTATCCGCGTTCACGAAGTACAACCTGCTGGATGGTTCCATCCGCAACAATGTCGCATTCGAAGAGAAGCGTACGATCGCGGTACAGGTACCGACATGGCATCCTGAAAACTGCATTCAGTGCGGCATCTGCTCTTATGTATGTCCGCACGCAACCATCCGTCCGTTCCTGCTGAACGAAGAGGAAGTCGCTGCAGCACCGATGGAATTCGAAACGCTGCAGGCGATGGGCAAGGGCGTTGAGCAGCTGAAGTACCGCATCCAGGTATCTCCGGCAAACTGTGTCGGCTGCGGTCTGTGTGCCGTTGAGTGTCCTGGAAAGGCCGGCAACAAGGCGCTCGAGATGGTCGACATCAACGAGAAGCTCGATGAAGAGCCGCTGGCAGAGTACCTGTTCAAGCACACAGAGTACAAGAGCGACTACTTCTCTACAGATACGGTCAAGGGTTCTCAGTTCCTGATGCCTTACTTCGAGGTTTCCGGATCTTGCCCGGGCTGCGGTGAGACGCCGTACTACAAGCTGGTTTCTCAGCTGTTCGGCCGCGACATGCTCGTTGCCAACGCAACCGGATGCTCCATGATCTACTGCTCCTCTACACCGTCCACGCCGTTTGTCAATGACAAGAACGGTGAAGGTGTCGCATGGGCAAACTCCCTGTTCGAGGATAACGCAGAGTACGGTTATGGTATGGCACTGGCTGAAAACTACAAGCAGGCATGCATCCTGAAGACGATGGAAGACAACATGGACAATGTTGCGCCGGAGCTGAAGGAAGCATTCACAAAATACATCGAGATCCAGGGCAACCGCGAAGCTGAGCGTGAACTGTCCAAGACCATCAAGGAACTGGCTGCACAGTCTGATATTGCCGATGTCAAGGCACTGGCAGATACGGATCTGGTCAGCAAGTCCATCTGGATCGTCGGCGGAGACGGCTGGGCTTACGATATCGGATACGGCGGACTCGATCACGTGCTGGCAAGCGATGTCAACGTCAATGTCCTCGTTCTGGATACTGAGGTCTACTCCAACACTGGCGGTCAGTCTTCTAAGTCTTCTCAGGCAGCTTCTATCGCGAAGTTCGCAGCCGGCGGTAAGACGACGGCGAAGAAGGATCTGGGACAGATCGCAATGGCTTACGGCCATGTATATGTCGCATCCATCGCCATGGGCGCAAACAAGAACCAGACCCTGAAGGCCATCAAGGAAGCAGAAGCTTACAACGGTCCTTCTCTGATCCTGGCTTACAGCCCGTGTGCTGAGCACGGCATCAAGGGCGGTCTGAGCAACCACCAGAAGACGCAGGCCAAGGCCGTAGAATGCGGTTATGTGGATCTGTATCGCTACAATCCGGAAGCTGAGCAGCCGCTGACCATCGACTCCAAGGAGCCGGATTACGACAAGATGCTCGACTTCATGATGACAGAGACTCGTTTCTCTCAGCTGCCGAAGCTGAAGGGCGAGACTGCTTATGAAATGTTCGAGAAGACGAAGCAGGATGCCATGAGACGTCATCGCCGTCTGAAGGCGCTTGCCGAAGAAAAGATCTAATCTTCATAATATGCGGGCAGCAGTGATGCTGCCCGTTTTTTGTTGGTATAAGACGATCGGAAACGGGCATGCTGATGAGGGGAGGGTTCAAATGGATCATGTGATGAAAGACTGTCTGATGGTGAGCAGACAGCATCGGCTCGCGGATGTCTGCCGCCGTCTGCATACGCCGAAGATCTCCAATATCGTGGTCTGCGGCAGCAGCGGCGAGGTGCACGGGGTCATCCCGTTATGGCATATCCTGCAGCTGCTGCAGGGGAACCGTGCGTTTACCGACCGGATGATCGCTTCGCTGACGCTGGAGGAGATCGGTTCGGCGCTGGATGCCGCGCTGTGTTTCGATGCGCAGCACAGCCGCTGGAAGGGAATGCGGATCTTCGCGGGCGAGCAGGGAGACGATCTGTCTCATATGATCTGCATGGCGGAGGGCGACAGACAGCTGCTTTCGCAGGCCGTGCGCAGCACGCCGGGCTGTGTCATCGTCTGCGGCGCTTCCATGATCAGCGATACGCTGCTCAAAGAGGCAAGAGAGCGCCATGTTTCGCTGCTGCGGACGGAAAAGCATATTCATGAGGCATGTCATGCGCTCATCCTCTCGCTGCCGGCAGAGCGTCTGATGGTACGCAAAGTGCACTGAACGCAGTGCGCTTTTTCTTGCGCTGTCCGTACTTTGTCATTATAATAGGGGAGAATCGAGGGGATGAACATGAGCAGGTTGCCCAAGGTCGGGCTGCGGATGATCAAGTCAGCTGCAGCTGTCTTTTTATGTCTGCTGCTGAACATGGCGCGTCAGGGACAAGGCGCGGTCTTTTATTCCTGCATCGCGGCAGTGCTCTGCATGCAGCAGGATAATGGCAGCAGCATCAGGGTCGGGATGAACCGGGTGGTCGGCACGCTGATCGGCGGTCTGGCCGGCATGCTGCTGTTGGCGGGTGAGCAGCGCCTGCATCTGCAAGGGACGCTGATCCATGCCCTTCTGGTCTCTCTTGGGGTGCTGCTCATCATTTATGTAACGGTCCTGTTGAACAAAAAGAGTGCATCTTACATCTCATGCGTCGTGTTCATGAGCATCGTCGTCTCTCATGTCACGGATGCCGATCCTTATCTGTTCGCCTTCAACCGTATCCTGGATACGCTCATCGGCATCGCGGTCTCCTTCGCGCTGAACTTTTTCCATTTGCCCCGTCATCGGGAAAAAGATGCGCTGTTCATCGTGCAGGACGCTTATTTTTCCATGGATGGGAAGAAACCGGAGGCATTGCGTTCGGTCCGCTTCAAGCGCCTGCTGGATGAGGGGATGAACCTGACATACAGCGCGCTTCTTCCGCCGCGTGATGACAGCGGCGCACTGCCGTATCCGCTGATCTTGTTTGACGGGGGCGCGCTGTATGAGGAAAAGCAGAGGCGCTATGAAGTGCTGCACTGCTTCAGCGCAGCGCAGAGCGCTGCCCTGCGGCAGCAGCTGCAGGCGCATGAGGCGGAGGTGTTCACCTTCTTTGTCCGCAGCCAGATCCTGCACGCTTATCTGCCGGCATCGCCGAAAGGGAAGGAAGCGAGGGCCTTGCTGGCTTCGCTGTGCAGCGCCGTCGCGCATGCCTGTGTGATCGATCGTGTTCCAGAGGACAGCGAGGCGCTCATGCTGGGCATGGTGATGGCGAGAGAGCGGGCGGATGAGATCAGCGGCAGCGTGCATGTGCCGTATGCCCGTACTTGTGTCATTCCCTGTGCCGCAGATCCTGATCTGGCGTTTCTCGCCGTCGTCCCGGCGCAAAGCGATGCAGATGAGGCCGCGGATCTGCTATGCAGACGGATCCACGCCGCACGCAGCGCTTGGATCGCTGCGGATGAGCGAGCAGATCTGCTGACACAGATCGAACGTATGTTTTATCATCGCTGTGATGCCAATACATGATAAATGTGATATAATTGTTCCGTTTGAAAGGATGAGCGCGAATGACCCAATGGATCGTGACCCTGTGTGAACAGGATGCTATTGTGAAGCTGAAGGAAGCTGGGGCGGATGAACTGCTCGTTTCCGTGCCCTTTTTTTCGCTGCGCGCTGCGCGGGTCTTTTCCTGCGATCAGCTGGCCGAACTCAGCGCAAAGATCCATGATGCCGGCATGCGGATCGCCGTGAACTGCACGCGGTTCTTCATGGAAGATGAGCTGGAACAGCTCAGATCGTTTCTGCGCCTGCTGAAGGAGATCGATGCGGATACCGTTTATTTCGCGGATGAGGGCGTGCTGTATGAGGCCATTCAGCTGGGGATGCAGGATCGTCTCGTCTATCAGCCGGACACGCTGATCACCAACAGCGCCGACGCGGCGTTTTACCGCGCGCAGGGGTGTCAGGGCGTTTCGCTGGCCAGGGAGATCACGCTGGAGGAGATCTGTGCGATCGCTTCCCGCTGCAGCGGCGTGGAAATGCTCGTGCATGGGCGCTTCTCGATCATGCACAGCAGACGGCAGCTGCTGCACAGTTATTTTGCGTTTCTGAAGCGGCCGGATGACGATCCGCATGGGCGCCGGGACCTGTCGCTGAAGGAAGAGACGCGCGAAGCGCATATGCCCATCATCGAGGATGAAGGCGGCACCCATGTGTTCAGCGAATATACGCTGCAAAGCTTTGCCCAGATCAGGACGCTGGTCGAAAGCGGCGTATCGCGCTTGCGCATCGACAGCATCTTCCACGATGATGATTGGAGCGTCCGGGCGCTCAGCGATTATCAAAGCGTGCTGGCAGGCAGGCTGAGCCCGCAGGAGGCCATCGAACGATGGGACCGAGAGGATCCATCAGGCTGTTATGGCGAAGGCTTTTATTATACGAAGACCAGTCTGGTGAAGTGAGGAGGAACCATCATGAACAAGATCGAATTGCTTGCGCCGGCTGGTGACCTGCAGCGCCTGAAGACTGCTGTCCGCTATGGGGCGGACGCGGTCTATATCGGCGGACGTCAGTTCTCTCTGCGTTCGCGTGCCAGCAATTTTACGCTGGAGGATATCCGCGAGGGCGCTGCTTTTGCCCGCGAACATGGCGCGGCAGTCCATGTGACCGTGAACATGCTGCCGCATGAGGATGATTTTGACGGGCTGAAGGAGTATGTGGAGCAGCTCTGTGAGGCCGGCGTGCATGCGCTCATCGTCGCTTCGCCGGCCATCGCCCGCTTTGTCGTGCAGCATTTCCCGCAGTTGGAGGTCCATATCTCCACTCAGCATTCCACCACCAATTCCTCTGCCATCCGCTTCTGGAAGCAGATGGGGATGCACCGGGTGGTGCTCGCCCGGGAGTGCTCTTTGGCGCAGATCACGGAGACGACCAGGCATTCCGTGCTTCCGGTGGAGGTGTTCATCCATGGCGGGATGTGCATTTCTTATTCCGGCCGATGTGTGCTCTCCAACCATATGACGAACCGCGATGCGAACCGCGGCGGATGCGCGCAGAGCTGCCGCTGGAAATATGAGCTGTATCAGGGGGATACGCGCATATCGGATGAACAGGAGCTGTTCTCGATGTCCAGCAAGGATCTGCAGGCAGCGGCCTACATCCCGGCATTGATCGATGCAGGCGTTTCCAGCTTAAAGATCGAAGGGCGCATGAAGAGCACGTATTATATCGCAACGGTCGTCCATGCGTACCGCGCGCTCATCGATGAGTATATGGAAAAGGGCGTGCTGGACGCATCGCGCATCGCCTTTTATGAACAGGAGATCGCCAAGGCGGAAAATCGTCCGACATCCTGCGGGTTTTACCGCGGCCTTCCGCAGGCCGGCGGACATCTCTATGGCGTGAATGGCGCTGGGGTGACGCAGGAATACATCGCGGATGTCATCGCCTATGACGAGGTGACCCAAACGGCGCTGCTGCAGGTGAAGAACCACTTCCGGCCGCATATCGAGGCCGAGGTGTTCGGGCCGCATACCCCCTCCACCCGCTTTGAGATCGGAGATGTCTGCGATCTGGAAGGACGCCCGCTCGAGGTGCTCAATCAGCCGATGCAGATGGTCAGGATGAAATGCAGCCTGCCGCTGGAAGAGCACGCGATGATCCGCAAGGTGTACGACCGCAGCGGCCGTCATGTATATTGAGAAAGGAACGAAAAGCCATGAAATTGAAAAACAGCTTCTTTTATACCATGCGTGAAGACGCAAAAGATGAGGACAGCCGCAGCGGCAATCTGCTGGTGCGCGCAGGAATGATCAAAAAGACCAGTGCCGGCATCTATATGATCATGCCGATGGGCAAAAAGGTATTGGCGAAGATCGAAAACATCGTCCGTGAGGAGATGGATCATGCCGGTGCGCAGGAGCTGCTGATGCCGGCGCTGATCCTGGAGGATGTTTACGAAAGATCAGGTCGGCGCGAGGCGTTTGGATCCAATATGTTCGCGCTGAAGGACCGTTATCAGAAGAATTATGTGCTCGGCCCGACCCATGAGGAGCTCTTTGCCGTAGCCGCATCCATGAAAGGAAGATCATATAAGGACTTCCCGTATAATCTTTATCAGATCCAGACGAAATACCGCGATGAGACCCGCCCGCGTTATGGATTGATCCGGGTGCGTGAATTCATCATGAAGGATGCCTATTCCTTCGATGTCGACCTGGACGGGCTCGATGTGTCTTATCAGAAGATGTATGCGGCATATTGCAATGCCTTTGACCGCATGGGCATCCGCTATCAGATCGTAAAGGCGGATACCGGCGCGATGGGCGGTTTGCTTTCCGAAGAGTTCCAGGCAGTGACCGGCATCGGCGAGGACATCGTGGTCGGCTGCGAGCACTGCGATTTCTCCAGCAACCTGGAGATCACCGAAGTGGTGGAAAGCCAGGAGGATGATGTGGCGGAAGAAAGAGCGTATGAACTGAGGGAGACGCCGAACGCCAAGACCATTGAAGAAGTGGCGGCATTTTTCGACCTGAAGCCGGAAAACTTTGTCAAGACGCTGGTCTACCGTGTGGATGGCAAGACGTATGCCTTCCTGCTGCGGGGAGATCGTGAGCTGAATGAGACAAAGGTGCTCAAGCTGCTGGGCGCCAATGAGATGGAGCTTGCGGATTTTGCGGAGGTCGAGCGCGTGACGCATGCCCGCGTCGGCTTTGCCGGACCGATCGGCATCGACTGCCCGCTGATCATGGACCGCGAGGTCTCTCATATGAAGAACTTCATCACCGGAGCCAATCAGAGCGACTGTCATTATATCAATGTCAATGTCCGCGACTTCGAGGTGGAGAAGACAGCGGATATCGCACAGGTGCATGAGGGCGACATCTGCCCGAAGTGCGGCGGAAAGCTGAAATTCGAGCATGGCATCGAGGTCGGCAATCTGTTCAAGCTGGGGACGAAATACGCGCAGACGATGGGACTGCAGTACCTGGATAAGGACAATCATCTGCAGCCGGTCGTCATGGGAAGCTATGGCATCGGCCTGGAGCGCTGCATGGCGGCCATCGTCGAACAGCACAATGATGAGCATGGCATCATCTGGCCGCAGAGCGTTGCGCCTTTTGCGGTGAGCATCGTGATCATCTCCATGAAGGATGAGCAGCAGCGTCAGGCGGCAGAACAGCTGTATGATCAGCTGCGCGCTCAGGGCGTAGAGGTATTGCTGGATGATCGAGATGAGCGCCCGGGCGTGAAGTTCAAGGATATGGAGCTCATCGGCATTCCTTACCGCATCACGGTCGGACGCGGGATCAGCGAGGGAAAGGTAGAACTGGTATCGCGTCAGAACAATGAGAAGCGAGAGATCGCCCTCGAGGATGTCGCGGCTGAGGTGATCAGGCTGCTCGCCTGATCATTGCCCGGGGAAAAGACGGGAAACGACAGGATACGCAAAAAAAAACCAGGAGGCAGCAGCTTCCTGGTTTCGTCTGCAGAGGCGAAACGTCATCCTTTTTCTTCGGTATTCATGAGCGCGCGCATCTGCTGGCTGAGATGCTTCAGGGTCATCTCTTCCGCGCCGCAAAGCAGGGAAATGCAGCATTCGTGCGCATCAAAGGCGGAAAGCTGCAGCAGCGTCGTGCAGAATGTGTAATAGGTGCGGTAATGATCCAGCGCTTCCGCGATCGCGGCGAGCCCTGCCTCGCTGAGCTGATAGCTGTGGTCTTTCTGCAGAAGCAGCCCTTCTTTGACAAATTCCAGCAGCATCCGGCTGACGCTGGCCCTGGATACGCCTAGGCGCACAGCCAGATCGATCGGCCGAAAGGGCAGGCAGGGCGCTTTGTGCAGCAGTGCGATCGTCAGCAGATATTTTCTCTTTGTCTCTGTCATCGCCATGAACATCTCTCCCTAAAATGGTTAGTATAAGCTAACTTAATACGCTGTAAGTGTACACCGGATAAACGGCGGTGTCAATCTGAGAAAAAGAATATGTGCGCAATCGGCTAGCAATGGCTAACAAATTATGGTAAAATGAAACGGATCTGTGTCTGAACGCGAAAGTTTCGCCTAAAATCGCAGTTTTCGGCCAGGTCGGTCTTGATGAAAGAAAACGCATCCATCATGAAAGTTTTTCTTTTCCTGTTTTGTTTTTTTCATGGATGCGGTATAATGTCTAGGACATGTAAAAAAGGAGGAGCTACAAGAATGAAAGAATCAATCTATTTGAATGATGATCTTGCCATTGTCAATTTTAACAAGGCATATCCGAAAAACGGTGAAGTTTTCCTGACCTCATCCACCTTTTCGAATTTTATGCGCACTTATATCGAGTATCTGAAGAATTTTGACGAAGATCTCTATATATATGCCCTGCAGGGCAAGAGCGGCCGTGAAGCGACGTTTGAAATCATCAAGCTGTTTCGCATGCTGCGTATCTTCAAGTGTGAGGAAATCGAGTCTCCTTATCTCAATGACAAGGCGAAGCTGCTGGAGTTCGTAGACCAGCTGTACAATTACTGGAAGATGCATCAGCGTTTCTCCGTGGTTTCTGCCGGTACGGAACAGCAGATGGGCATGGACAGCTATGTGCTGCTGGATTCGAATTTCAACAATACGATCCTTGCGCTGTACCGTATGATGGAAGAGCGTGTCATGGGCCGCAAGAACCGGGTATACCGTCAGATGCAGGCAGGCACCAACGCCGGCGTATCCGTGCGCAAGAATGAGACCAAGCTGGGCGAAAAGTATGCCGCTCTGGCAGATATCCCGTTCATCGATTCTGTCATGCTTCGTACTCCGATGATCCTGCACCCGCGTTCCAACAAGCGTACAGGCATGTTCACGGAGCGTAAGGACAATCCGATCCAGGAGTTCACCGGGGATGCGGATACGTGGTTCTGCTATCCGTGCAAGATCGGTTCGCTGCTCGCGTTCATCTATTTCCACCGCGATTTCTTCGCTTCTGCCGTATCGCTGGGCAACCTGTTCGAGCTGGCCAACCGCGAGGAGTGCACGCAGAAGCCGGATCTGATCTGCCTGTTCGGCAATGAGGACGGGAAGGATGAGACGACCTTCTATCATGATACAGAAGAGGATATCTGGGTCGGATGCGTAAGCTATAATCAGCGCATCGAGTATTTCGGCTATCTGAAGAAGATGTCCCTGACGCTGCACAATCTGGCGATGATGCAGAAGGGATGGCTGCCGATCCACGGCGCCTTCGTGAACATCACGCTGAAGAACGGCAAGAAGAAGGGCATCATGCTGATGGGCGATTCCGGCGCCGGAAAGTCTGAGTCCATCGAAGCGCTGAAGGCGCTGGGCAATGAAAAGATCAAGAGCATCGAGGTCGTATTTGACGACATGGGCACGATCCATATCGAAGATGGCGTTCCATACGGCCAGGGCACAGAGATCGGTGCGTTCATCCGTCTGGATGACCTTGATCCGGGCACGCCGTATCGGGATATGGACCGAAGCGTGTTCATGTCTCCGGAGTCCAAGAATGCCCGTGTCATCACGCCGGCAGCGCCGTATGAAGTCGTCAGCACCAACCATCGCATCGATCTGTTCTGCTATGCGAACAACTATGACAACAAGATGGGCATGCACCGCTTCAATGACATGGAGGATGCCAAGGCGACCTGCAAGATGGGCAAGCGCATGGCGCTGGGCACGACACAGGAGGTCGGCATCTCTACCACATACTTTGCCAACCCGTTTGGCCCGATGCAGAAGCAGGAGATCTGCGAGCCGCTGATCGACGAGGTGTTCCAATGCCTGAAGGACAACAATGTGTTCGTGGGCGAGATCTATACGCACCTGGGCTTCAACAAGGAAGAGCGTGAGGGGCTGGAGATCGCCGCGCGCGAGCTGCTGGAATTCATCGAGAAACAGTAAGGAAACCAAGAAGCGTCCGGACTTTCCGGCGCTTTTTCCATTTTGCGCGCAGCTGCTGCAAAATGAGAAAAAAGCGTGAAAAAAGGCAGGGAAAAGCGACTTTGACCTTGCATAATTCATGCCGTCGTTGTATCATTAAGTCATGTGAAGGAGGAATTTTTGACATGTCAATTATCGTTGATGTTTACGCAAGAGAAGTGCTCGACTCCAGAGGAAATCCTACTGTTGAAGTTGAAGTGCTGACAGAGAGCGGCGCATTCGGCCGCGCAATGGTACCGAGCGGTGCCAGCACGGGTGAAAGAGAAGCTCTTGAACTGCGCGATGGCGACAAGGGACGTTTCATGGGCAAGGGTGTTACCCAGGCAGTGAAGAACGTAAATGAGATCATCGCTCCGGCTGTAATCGGCAAGAGCTGCCTCGATCAGGTAGCGATCGACAAGCTGATGCTGAAGCTGGACGGTACTCCGTTCAAGAAGAACCTGGGCGCAAACGCTACGCTGGGTGTATCTATGGCATGCGCGCTGGCAGCTGCTGACTTCTATGGAATGCCTTTATACAAATATTTCGGCGGATTCAACGGAAAGGTCCTGCCTGTTCCGATGATGAACGTCCTCAACGGCGGATCTCATGCGGACTCCACTGTTGACTTCCAGGAATACATGATCATGCCGGTAGGCGCTAAGAGCGAGAAGGAAGCCGTACGTATGGGTGCGGAGACTTTCCATAACCTGCGTAAGGTGCTGAAGGCACGCGGATACAACACGAACGTCGGTGACGAAGGCGGATTCGCGCCGTCCTGCGAAAAGGGCAACGAAGAGCCGCTGGAACTGATCGTTGAAGCGATCAAGGCTGCCGGCTATGTTCCGGGCGAAGACATCTGCATCGCTATGGACGTTGCCGCTTCTGAGTTCCACAACCACGAGACCGGCATGTATGAGCTGAAGAAGTCTGGTCAGGGCAACAAGACGACTGACGAGATGATCGACATGTATGCAGAGTGGATCGAAAAGTACCCGATCGTTTCCATCGAGGATGGTCTGGGCGAGCGTGACTGGGACGGCTGGAAGAAGCTGACTGACCGTCTGGGCAAGAAGATCCAGCTGGTCGGCGACGACCTGTTCGTCACGAATCCTTCTATCCTGAAGGAAGGAATCGAAAAGGGCATCGCCAACGCGATCCTGATCAAGGTCAACCAGATCGGTACGCTGACCGAGACTTTCGATGCCATCGAAATGGCGAAGGAAGCCGGATACACTTGCGTAGTATCTCACCGCAGCGGTGAAACTGAAGATACGACGATCGCTGATATCGCCGTTGGTCTGAACGCCGGACAGATCAAGACCGGATCAATGTCCAGAACTGACCGTATCGCGAAGTACAACCGCCTGATCCGCATCGAGGATGAGCTCAACGAGCGCGGTGCGAATGAGGGCATTGCTCAGTATCTGGGCAAGAGCGCATTCTACAACATCAAGAAGTAATGCCGTACATACAGAGGGGGCCTCGGCTTCCTCTTTTTTTACGCTTTCGTGTGTGAACGTGTGCAGAAAGTGTTACAATACTGATAAAGGAGTGATGATCATGATCGACAAATTAAGCGATGACATGAAAAAACTGTTTCTGCTGGGCATCGGCGCAGCGGCCGTTACCGCGGAAAAGGCCAGGGACATGGTCGATCATCTGGTGGAAAAAGGAGAGCTGAGCATCGAACAGGGCAAGGTGCTCAATGAAGAGCTCAAGCATCACATTCAGACCCGCGTGGATGAAGCGAAGAGCGAGCGGGCAGCCCAGCGCATGGAGCAGCTGAGCAGTCAGATCCGTTCGATGTCGGATGAAGAGCTGGAGCAGCTGAAGGAAGTGATCCGCGAGGTTCAGTCCGGTCCAGACGATGAAGCATGAATCGCTGAGCAGTTCACAGCGGCTTGCGGCCATTTTGAAGATCCTGCATCAGCATCACGTCACGCAGGGGATGGATCCCGTCAAGATGCGGGAGATCATCGAAGATCTCGGGCCGACGTTCATCAAGATCGGCCAGCTGATGTCTTCACGCCAGGATATGTTCTCCAAGCGTTATTGCGATGAACTGGCAAAGCTGCGCGCGAGCGTGGCGCCGATGGAGCCGGCGCTCGTGCATGAGATCTTGGAGGAGGAATACGCCTGCAGCCTTGATCAGCTGTTTTCCTGGTTCGATGACCGTTCGCTGGGATCAGCGTCGATCGCGCAGGTGCACAGGGCGCGTCTGTGCAGCGGAGAGGATGTCGTGGTCAAGGTGCAGCGCCCGCATATCTATGCGCAGATGGAACGGGATATCACTTTGCTGCGCAGAGCGAGCAAGCTGCTCAATCTCTCTGAGCTGCTGGGCAGCGTGATCGATGTCGACATCCTGCTCGATGAGTTCTGGGAAACGGCAAAGCAGGAAATGGATTTCATCAATGAGGCCGCCTTCATGCAGCGTTTCGCGAAGCTCAACGGGGAAGTGCGCTATATCGCGCAGCCCAGCGTGCATCGCGAGCTGACGACATCGCGGGTATTGGTGATGGAATATATCGGCGGATGTGAGATCGATGATCTGGAGTGCCTGGAGGAGAATGGCTATGACCGCCGGGAGATCGCCGCCAAGCTCGCTGATCATTACATGAAGCAGATCATCGACGACGGCTTCTTCCACGCTGATCCGCATCCGGGCAACCTGCGGGTGCGGGATGGAAAGATCGTCTGGCTCGACTTCGGCATGATGGGACAGCTCGGCGATCGGGAACAGAGCCTGATCCGCAGGGCGTTTGCGGCCATGGCCGCGGAGAACATCACTGAGCTGACCGATGTGATCCTGACCTTGGGCGTGCATGATGGACAGGTCGATTATCACCGCCTCTATGATGATATGGAAAAGCTGATGGGGGCGTATATGACAAAAAGCCTCTCGCAGATCAATCTGGGAGAAGCAGTGCAGGATATCTTCACCGTGGCGCACCGGCATCACATCTCTATGCCTAAGGGCATCTCGATGCTGGCGCGCGGCCTGGTGAGCGCAGAGAGCACGGTGGCCATGCTCGATCCGGACGCCAACATCATTACGACGGCGATCCGGCATATGGGCAGCGGCGGCTTTCCTGGCTGGCGGGATGCCGGGGAAAAAGGGCAGCGATGGGTCAAAGAGGCGGCGAGCCTGCTGGCGCAGTCTGCCCGGATCCCGGCCGAGCTTTCCTCTGCCCTGCATCAGATCAATAAAGGAAGGCTGAAGGTGAACCTGGAGGTCATGGACAGCTTTCAGCCGCTTTCGCTGATCGACAAGATGGTCAACAAGCTGATCGTCTGCATCGTCGCCGCGGCCCTGCTGATCGGATCATCGCTGATCTGCACGACCGAGATGACGCCGCGGATCTTCGGCATTCCGGCGCTGGGGTTCATGGGGTACATCGCCGCTGTACTGCTGGGCGTGTGGATGCTGTTCCATACGCATGTCAAACGATAGCTGATGTCCCGCGTTTTCATGCAAAATGTGAAAATGTCGGGACATCTTTACTTTTCTATGATTCATACTATAATTAGAGCAAATGATGGGAGGAGTCATGATGGATTTCAAGAAGATGGCAGCAGCGTTTGCGGCCGGAGGAGCCATTCTGGCAGCCGGCGCCGCATATTCGCTGAATCATAAAAAACAACAGAACCCTTATGTGCACAGCGGGCAGGGGCAGCGCGCGTTCATCAGCGGTTCCACGCTGAGCGCGTTGAGCGCCGCGGCGCTGCTGATCCGCGAGTACAACTTTCGCGGGGAGAACATCCACCTGCTGGATTGTGACGGCCTGTTTGACGGCGATGCCTGCGAAGCAGCCGGCGCCGAGCTGTTCGTGCATGCGCAGGGGTTTGACTGCTTCTGGGATCTGCTTCGCAGCATCCCCTCTCAGCAGAAAAAGGGCGCCTCGCTCAAGGACGACATCATCTTGTCCGCGCAGGAGCTTTCCGGATCCCGATGCAGGGTGCTCATGCGAAACGGAGAGCAGATCGTCCTGCCAGAGCGCAGGCTTGACCGCGCGCAGCGCCGCCTGCTGAACCGGCTGATGATGGAAGAGGAAAAACAGCTTCGGGGCAAGAGCGTGGAAGACTGGTTCGCTGATGATGATTCATTTGTTGAGACAGATTTCTGGCGGCTTTGCGCCTCGTTATACCGCATCAAGGAGAGCAGCAGCGTATCTGTCCTGCGCGCGCTGCTGTGCGCCCGCAGCGAACAGATGATGCATCTGGATACGATGGAGGACTGGATGCAGCTGCCGGCGGATCCTGGCACGGCGCTGATCCAGCCGCTCATCACGTATCTGAAAGGGTATGGCGTGCAGTTCCATCTCAATTCGGAGATCATGGATATCCAGTTCTCCGATACGCGTGTCTTGCAGGCGCGGGTGCTGCATATGCGCAGCGCGCACCATGTGGAGCGCATCGAGCTCAATGCGGACGACTTGTGCATCGTGACGCTGGGAGAGCGCACCGCGCTGGCGCAGAAGGGCGATCTTCATCAGATCGAAGCTCCCCGGCAGGAGCCGGCCTATCCGTTCTGGAACCGCCTCGCCGCCCGCCGTCAGGAATTCGCGGTGGATGCGGTGGACCCGGCTGAAGCGGCGGAAGGCTTCTTTACGGTGAAGATGCGGGAGGGCGTGCTCGCAGACGCATTGCCTGCGCATGCCGGTCTGATCAGCTTTCCGGATTCGAACTGGGGCATCTCCCTGTGTGTCGCGCCGCGCTCTGCGCAAGAAGAAGGCGTCGTGATCTGGGGCAGCGCGCTGTATCCGGACGCGTGCGGGGATTACGTCCGCCGCAGGATGAACGAATGCAGCGGAAAGGACATCGTCAGCGAGCTGGCGCACCATCTGCACAATGAGGAGCGTCTGGATGAGATCATCCGCGACCTGGAGGACGCGAAGGTCATGATCCTGCCGTATGCGCAGGGGGCGAAGATCTCCAGACAGCCGCATATCCTGGATCATCCAGACGCGTTTACCGGCAACCTGGCCGTCCTCTCGCCATATCATTACCGCAGCGAGCCCTGGCTCGAACAGGAAGTGCATGATGCGCGGGATGCCGTGAGGACGCTCATGGATCAACAGGCCGGCAGCCGTGATGCGGAGGGGACGCTGCTGCAGCTGGGCAGCGCGGTCCAGATGCTGCGGCGCTATTGATTTTACAAGCCGAAACGTATGTGCTATACTAACGATGAGGCACATGAGTGCCGTTTAAAGACAGGAGCTGTGATTACTGATGTTTGAACAGAGTTACCAGAATCAATTCAATGCCGATGAAGGGCTTCGCCGTCATGTGCAGCGGACGTTTGGCTGGATGGCGGTCGGTCTGCTGATCACCGCCCTCAGCGCGGCATTCTTCTACTTCACGGGGATCTCCATGCAGATCGTGCTGACATCCAGCGCCTTCATGTGGCTGGGCATCCTGCTGCAGCTGGGCGTTGTCGTGGCCTTCATGAGCGGCCTGCATCGCCGGAACCTGGGCATGACCCGCATGATGTTCTTCGCGTATTCCATCCTGACCGGGTTTACCTTCTCTTTGCTCGGATGGCTGTATGACGCACAGTCTGTCATGTTTGCATTCGCCATCACGGCCGTATATTTCGGTTCGCTGTGTGTGATCGGCTATACGACGAAGGTAAATCTGATGCCGCTGGGCCGGCTGCTGTTCGTTTCGCTGATCATCCTGATCATCGTCGAGGTCGTGATGATGCTGATGGGATTCTCCACGGACACGCTGCTGCTTTCCGCGGTGGGTCTGCTCATCTTCACCGGGCTGACTGCTTATGACACGCAGAAGATGAAACAGCTGTATCTCAGCACGCCGGATGAGCACAGCCGCAATTGTCTGGCGGTGTATTCCGCGTTTGAGCTGTATCTGGATTTCATCAACATCTTCATGTATATTCTCCGCTTTGTCGGAAATCGGGATTAAAAAAACTGGCGCGGCCAGTTTTTTTAACGTTTGATCTTGTTCATGTAATTGGCGATGTTCGCGTCGGGATCGATGATGCCTTCCAGCGTATCTTCATCCGCGCTCATGATGACCGTCACGCCGGGACCGTGCCCGCTCGTGAACGAGTCTGAATGGACGATGACGCCGATGGATACGGCGCCCTGGCGGTAATGCGGTCCATGGGTGTTGTCGTGGTCTTCGATGAGCACGAGATCGCCGAAACGCAGCCGGTCTATGCCGTATTTCTGGTTTGCCTCATGATCCTGGGTCATGATGTCATAGTCTCCGGACATGGTCGTGGTCGATCCGATGCCTGCGCCCATGAGGAAGGCGGGGATGCGGGTCACGACGGGGACTTGCAGCTTTCCTTCTGCGCCATGCTGAAGGTCCATGGCCTCCAGCAGGTCCGGATCCAGGTTCATGAGCTGCACGCCGGGATGATCTGTGAGCTTCATGCCTTGTCCCCACGCGCGGATCAGGATGCGCTCATCCGCGTTCATCTTCTCCAGCACCTCACGGGGAAACCAGACCATCACATGGTCGACGCCGCCGTGCTTGCCGCTCACATAGCCTTTTTGTCCGGCTGCCGGACCATTGACGATGCGGGCCTCGTTGCCGATGCAGGCAAAGCACTGCAGGGCGGTATTGTACTTGTCTACGCTGTTCTTGATGGAGACGCCGGGCTCGATGTGATCGCCGACGATGCCCATGCATGGATCGAGCAGGCTGTAGTTGTATACGATGCCGCCCACTGACATGGCGATCCGTCCATATCCGTCATATCCGACCCAATAGCCATCGCCATGCAGACCGGGATGATCCACGCTTCCGCTGACGGACATCATCGGAAGCTTTTCTCTGTTTGTCTTCATTTCATCTACCTCGCTTTTCCTCATTATACACCACGGCAGGAAAGTATGCTATAATGACTCGTGCAGAAGAGGAGTGAGGCCATGATGAGACACCGCGTCATCGTCAGCACCACGGCGCCGGCAGCGATCCGCCGGGAGGAATATGAACGCGCCCTGCACCGCTTTCGCCATGTCCGCATGCCGATCGAGCAGACGCCGCAGTATCGGATGATGATCGATCGATCATTTCCGCGGCGCGTGCATGTGCGCGAAGCGGAATTTGCGCTGAGCATGCGGCGGAATCTGTTTTCGCTGTATGAGGTCGATGTGCGGGTCAACGGGCGGGCGATGCGTTTCATCATCGATACCGGCGCGCAGATCAGCGGCATCCGCGCCCATGCCGCGCGAGCGCTCGCTTTGCCGGCATTGAAGAGAGGGATGGAAGTGGGCAGCGTCGGCAGCACGCGGGAGCAGCGTCCGGCCGTGCGCTGCGACAGCCTGCAGCTGGGCGGCATGTGCTGGGAGAACCAGCCGCTGATCGTCCTGGATCAGCAGCAGTTTTCGGTCCGTCTGCTCAATGTGGACCTGCTTCGCTTCGACGGCATCCTGGGCTGGGATCTGCTGAGGACCATGGATTTTGAGCTGGATACGATCGCCGGACAGATGAAGGTGCAAAAGAACCGTTTCCGGCTGGACCGCCCCAATCTCATCCCATGCAGCTTCCCTACGCTGCTATTGCGTGAGACAGATGAAAGCGTGAGCCTGTTTGGCATCGATACCGGCGCCCGCCAGGGATGGCTTGGCGAAGGGTACATCCGGCGCCGCGGGCTGCAAGTGCTGAACAGCATGCGCGTGGTCGGGTTCGGCGTGCATGGCAGAGAGGAATTTGAGACGCAGATCGCCAAAAGAGTCACGCTGCACCTGGACAGGGCCAGGATCACGATGGAAGGGTGCATGAGCGCGCTGGTGGATATCCTTCCGGATATCACCTATGACGGCGTGCTCGGCAATGAAGTATTTGCCGGACGGCGGATCCGGTTTGTAAACAGCGCCGGCATGGTGCTGCTGACTTAGGAGGAGAGAACGATGATCAAAGGAAAGATTACGATGGAAAACGGGGAGATCATCCCCTTCGAGTTATATGAAGAAGACGCGCCGGGAACGGTCGCCAATTTCGTGAAGCTGGTGAAGGAAGGCTATTATGACGGCAAGACCTTTCACCGGGTGATTCCTGGCTTTGTCTCTCAGGGCGGATGCCCGAACGGGGACGGCACAGGGGATCTGGGATACACCATCCCCTGCGAGACCAAAGGAAACCCGCACCGGCATATCGCCGGGGCCATGTCCATGGCGCACAGAGGCCGCGATACCGGCTGCTGCCAGTTCTTCATCGTGCATGAGCCTCAGCCGCATCTGGATGGGGTGCATACGGTCTTCGGCCAGGTCACGGACAACCTGCAGGCCGTACGTCAGATGCGCAACGGCGATGTGATGAAGTCGGTCACCATCGACGAAGCATGAAGGCGTTTGGCCGTCATGGCAGGGCGCTGCTGATCATCGCTGCGCTGTGGCTGCTGAATGAGCTGATCGCCATGCTCGTGCAGGGGAGCTATCAGCAGGATACGCTGTTGGTCTGCCGCTGCATACTGCTGTTCGTATTCGGGATGATGCTGCATGACCGGCATCGGACAAAGAGCACGCTGCCTGTCCGGGCGCTCTGTGTGCTGATCGCAGCCGTGCTTCTCTGCCTGCAGCTGCAGCTGATCCCGTTTTTGCGCACGGATATCATCATCGGCTTCATCGAGAGCCAGACGCTGAGCATCGCGCTGCTCGATATCTATCTCGGCTATGTGGCAGCCGCTTGAAATGTCGGAACTTTCCGGCATTTTTCCATTTTTCCGCGATGTTTGAAGCGCGGATCAGGTGGTATAATACAGGTGTGGGAGGTGTGGACATGAACAAAAGAGAAGAAATTCATTTCAGCATCTCCGCGGACGATGCTTTCGTGGACAGCCTGTCCGGCATGATGATGAACCGCAGGCGGCTGCTGCAGGGCAAGCGGCGCATCAAGAAATGCACGACGACGTGCCATACCTTGCTCATCCAGGGCGTGGTCCTGTTCTGCGTCGGCATCTTCTGGCTGCTTCAGCGCGGAAACGGGCCGCAGGCCGTCGCGCATCTGATCCTGATGTCCGTATCCTTTCTGCTTGGGCTGCTGTGGATCTTCATGGGCATATCCAATCTGTTTCGGTTTTATCAGCGCAGGAGACGTTATCACAGCGGGGCGGAGGAAGCTTCCCTGATCGCGGATCAGGAAGGGCTGACGCTGTGTTATGAGAGCTGGCGCCATCATGAACGATGGAACGATCTTCAGCTGTGTGCCCTGGCACCCGATGTGATCGCCATCCTGTATGCCAGTGCCGGCATGATCCTGCTTCCGCATACCGATGTGCTGGAGGCGGCTGTCCGCAAGCTGCTGGACAAATACACCGATGCGTGTGTCATGGAAACGATCGTCATGTACTGATCGGCTGCGTCCCTGACGGGCGCTTTTTTCGCTGCATGAAAAAAGCTCCGTGTCTGGCGGAGCAGGTCATTTCTGATGGTTTCGCTGCCGCAGGATCTCAAAGGAGAACACGGCTGCGGCACTGACCGCGCTGAGCGCGCTGCGGACATCTCGTCCGTAAGGGATGAAGACGTTTTGTTCCCCGGCTTCTTTGACCGTGCGGCTCAGGCCGCGCATCTCTCCGCCGATGGCCAGGCAGAGGCGGGAAGGGAAGGAGAAGTCATACAGGCAGACGGCATCTTTGCGCTCGGCGCAGATGAGCGTGATCCCATTTTGCTTCAGCGCATGCAGCGTCTGCTGCATCTCGTCCGCGATGATCAGGGGAAGGTATTCGCTGGCGCCGGCGCTTGCGCGGGCGACGGTCGCCGCGGCGGAGGTCCAGTTGCGCGGGGGCAGGATCACCCCATCGCAGCCGGCCGCATAGAGCGTGCGCAGGATCATGCCGAAATTGAACGGGTCTTCGATGCCTTCGATGAGCGCCAGGAAGCAAGCCTCGCTGTCGATCTCCTTTAGCTGCTGAAAGCGCCTTGCCCCGCATCTGGCCAGCAGGCCGCCGTGGGTATGTCCGCTGGCGAGGGAATCGATATGCGCGCGGGAGGCGGTGACGATCGGAATGCCCCGCTCTGCGGCGCGATGCAGGATCCATTGGGTATCCCGATCTTTCTTTGCTTCATCGACGATGATCTCGCTGACCTCACGCATGCCGCCCATGACGGCGGCCTTGACGGAGATGTTTCCTTCAAACAGATAATTTTCCATAGGCACCTCATTTCCGGTCCATTATAGCATATCCTCTGTGATTTGTCTGTCCTCGCCGCATGTGATGAACAGCGTGATCTGGCAGATTATGCTTGACCTTCGCCTGCAGATTGGTCATGATTAAAGGAGAGAAAGGGTGATATGATGAAGATCGCGGCAGTGTCCATGCGGATCAAACAAGGAAGATGCGAAGAGAATGTGCGGCAGATGATGCGCTGCATCGAGGAAGCGAAACAGGAAGGCGCGCAGCTGATCGTCTTTCCGCAGAATGCGGTCAGCGGCCTGCAGCTGGGCGAGATGTGGCTGGATGATGATTTCTGCCGCTATGCGGATTCGTTCAATGCGCGCATCGCGGCGCTTGCGGATACGATCGCGATCGTCTGGGGCAATGTGCGTTATCGCGGCAGCCGCCGCTTCAACACCGCGTTCTTCGCTTACCGCGGCCAGCTTGAGCTGCGGGTGAAGAAGATCGACGGCGCTTTGGAAAATGAGGCTCGTTATTTCGATCCGCTCGATATCGGAGAACTGATCGAATATGGCGGGGAGCTCATCGCGCTGGGCTTTCACGATCAGCTGATCCCGGCGACGCTGAACATCACGCTGGATCTGAGCGATCGTTCCATATCGCCGCGCGGTGCATCGCAGCTGTATGTCAACGGCCTTTCGCTGCTGGAGGATGCGTGCGGGCCAAAGCTGAGCGACGGGCGCTGCTTCTGTGTCCGCAGGGGCAGGCTGGTGCACTTCAGCGAGCATGCGCAGGGATGTCATTATTTCGATCTGGACGGCGCGCAGACAGATCGTCCTCAGCCTGTGCCGCTGTTTAGGCGGATGGAGATGCTGGTTGATGCGCTCACCGATGAGCGCGGGCCTTTCTGCTTATGGCAGAAGCATCCGGAATCGCTGCGGCTGGCCCGGCTGCTTCAGCGTCCCGAGCTGCTGGAAGAAGCGCCCATGGTCTATGGCACGCAGAATGATGATCCTGCTCATCCCTCGCTGTTCAGCGGGTTCACCTTGCCGCAGCTGATCGAGGCCGGGATCTATGATTCGCTGGAAGAGGCGGGGCGGACACGCCTGTATGCGGATCTGTACCGGCGCACGCGCAGCCTGCGCGGCGTGTGCCGCGAGCTGATCTCGATGGCGGGATCATCCCCTGTGCTGCAAGCGGAGCTCAGCGATTCGCAAGCGTTTGTCCAGGATCTGCTGGCACGCATGATCCCGCTGCTTCGCGCATATGATGAACTGTGCCTGAGCGAGGAATATGTGCGTTACCTCAGCGACGATCTGCGATCCTGGCTGGGACGGCAGGATCGTTGAAAAAAAACATGTGCACGATCGTAAAAACAGGTTATAATGAGAGTATAGACAGGAGGTTGTGAATCATGAATCTGAAAGGAACCAAGACAGAACAAAATCTGATGGAGGCATTTGCCGGCGAAAGCCAGGCGCGCAACAAATACACATTCTATGCTTCCAAGGCAAAGAAGGACGGTTATGTGCAGATCGCCAACATCTTCGAGCAGACGGCGAACAATGAGAAAGAGCATGCGAAGCTGTGGTTCAAGTATCTGCATGGCGGAGCGGTGCCGTCTACGGCGGAAAACCTGAAGGATGCCGCTGCCGGCGAGAACTATGAGTGGACGGACATGTACGCGCGCATGGCCAAGGAAGCCAGAGAGGAAGGCTTCGATGAGATCGCCGAGACCATGGAGGGCGTCCTGGAGATCGAAAAGAGCCATGAAGAGCGTTACAATGCGCTGCTGAGCAATATAGAGGATGGCACGGTGTTCGATAAGAGCGAAGAGACGCTGTGGGAATGCCTCAACTGCGGTCATCTGCATCGCGGAAAGAGCGCGCCGGAGATCTGCCCGGTATGCAAGCACGCTCGTTCTTATTTCGAGGTCCGCAAGGAAAATTATTGATGACTGAGGGATATGGCTGCGGCTGTATCCTTTTTCTTTGCGCGATCTGGTGTAATTCGTCGAAACTCCGCATATATTGATAGGGGAGGAGACAGAATGGACATCCACCGTGAAGTGATCGGTACGCAGTATTATCTTTATGGCTCGCTGCACTGGTTTCCGGTCGAATTTGTCATGAACGAGAAGATGATCCTGGTCAATCAGTATCTGTCGCGGCTGATCTTTGAAGAAGGGCTGGTGCTCTGTGTGACCAAGTGCCATCCTGCGCAGTCCCTTCTGCATCTGCCGGTGGCATCCTGCAGTGAGCTGGCAAAGCAAAGGGGTGTTGTGATTGGGATGGAAGCCGAGGAGGCGCTGGTACTCTTGCAGAAAGCGGAGGATTAAACGGCGGCTGGTGCTGGGCGTGCTGGTGCTGCTCATCGCGGCCTTTGCGGCAGGCGCATGGCTGAATGCGTGGGTCGAACCGCAGCTGCAGGTCATCGCCCGGCAGCAGACCGGGATCGCGCTGAACAATATCGTGCAGAAGGTGATCTCGACCCTCGATTATGATGTGGAAGAGCTGGTGCATCTGCAGCGCGGGGAAGACGGACAGATCCTGACATTGGATTATGATACGTATGCGCTCAATCAGATCCTGGGCGAAACGCTGGATAAGATCGACGCGTCGCTGGAAGCGGCCCAGAGCGGCAGCCGTGATCCGAATCTGGATGAGGTGCTGTATGAGCATGGCGTCATCTATCATGTGGCGCTGGGCTCGCTGACCCGTTTTCCTTTTCTTTCCGGGATCGGGCCGCAGGTCCCTTTCCGGTTTCGCATGCTCAATGATGTGAGTGGGTCATTCTCCTATTCGGCAGAGCCTTATGGGGTCAACAGCACGATGATCACGATCTCGCTGCAGATCGAACTGAAGGTCAGCACGCTCACCATCCTCAGCATTACGGAGATCAGCGAGACGATGACGCTGCCGCTGGTCATGGAAATCGTGCAGGGTCAGATCCCAGAATACTATGTTCCGAGAGTTTCGTCGTGATTTTGAAAAAAAGTGTTGCAATTCTGCGGAAATATTGTATAATGTAACAGCAACGTGAAACGTGTGCCGGGGTCATGGCGGAATCGGCAGACGCAACGGACTTAAAATCCGTTGGGAGAAATCCCGTGTGGGTTCAAGTCCCACTGTCCCCACCATTTCATGTCACGAAAAATGGTTCCGTAGCCAAGTGGTAAGGCAATAGACTGCAACTCTGTGATCACCGGTTCAAATCCGGTCGGAACCTCCATCGAAACAGTCAAACCGGTCTAGGCCGGTTTTTTCGTTATATCGCAACAGCAGGAAGGAGGGGTATGGATGAAGCTGGCAGAGGTCTATATCGAGCATTCATCGCCGCAGCTGGATCAGAGCTTCAGCTATCTCTGCGGCCATGCCGAGGTGCGCCCCGGCATGCGCGTCAGCGTGCCTTTTGCGAAGCAGCAGCTCGTCGGCTTCGTGGACAGCGTCAAAGAGGTCAGCGCGGATGAACTGAAGCAGATGCCTTATGAACTCAAGGAGATCCAGCGTGTGATCGATGAGCGTCCGCTGCTCAACGATGAGCTGCTGCAGCTGGGAAAGTGGATGGCCGAGCAGTATGTGGCGCCGCTCATCAGCTGTTATCAGGCGATGCTGCCAGGCGTGCTGAAGCCGAAAAGCAGCGCGAGATCGGCAGCGATGGAAGAGTGGGCGTGCTTTGCGGGCGAGCGCGAAGGGCTCAGCAAGCGTCAGCGCGAGGTGCTGGACGAGATGAAGCAGCGCGGCAGCATGCGGGCCGTCGATTACCGGCGGGAATACAAGAGCGTGGCCAGAAAGCTCATCGAGCTGGGCTGTGTGCGCATCGAAAAGCGCAAGAAGGTCCCGCAGCTCATCCTCTCTGCCGCAAAGGGAGAGACGCTGACCCTTTGCGCCCAGCAAAGCGAAGCGCTGGCTGCGCTGAACGCCGTGCCTCATCATGAGGTCGTATTGCTGCATGGGGTGACCGGGAGCGGCAAGAGCGAGGTGTTCCTGCGTTATGCCCGGCAGATGGTCGAGCAGGGCAGACAGGTGCTGCTGCTGGTGCCGGAGATCTCCCTGACACCGCAGATGATCGCGCGGGTGCGGGAGCGGTTTCCCGATGATGCGGCCGTCTATCATTCACGGCTGAGCGATCAGCAGAAATATGAGCAGTATGAGCTGGTGAGGGAAGGCCGTGTCCATGTGGTCGTCGGCACGCGCAGCGCCGTCTTCATGCCGTTTGCCCGGCTGGGGGCGATCATCCTGGATGAAGAGCATGACACCAGCTATAAGCAGGACAGCTCGCCGCGCTATCACTGCCGCGACATCGCCATCCAGCGGGGGAAGACTCATGACTGCAAGGTGATCCTGGCCAGCGCCACGCCTTCGCTTGAATCTTATGCCCGGGCATATAAGGGCGTTTACCGTCTCATCGAGATGAAGGCGCGCATCAATCAGCGCCCGCTGCCTGAGGTGGAGGTCGTCGACATGAAGGAATGTCTGCGCTGCGGCGGCAATGCGATGCTGTCCCCTTCGCTCATGGAGGCGCTGGATGGCTGTCTTCGACGCGGCGAACAGGCGATGCTGCTGCTCAACCGCCGCGGTTATACGCCGGTGCTGCGCTGTCTGTCATGCGGTGAGGTGCTGAAATGCCCGCACTGCGAAGTGGCGCTTTCTTATCATAAGCAGGAAAACTGCTTGAAATGCCATGTCTGCGGCTATTCCCGGACGCTGCCCGGGCATTGCCCCACATGCGGCGCGAATGACTGGCGCAGCCTGGGCATGGGGACGCAGCGGCTGGAAGAATATGTGCAGCATTGTTTTCCTCAGGCGCGCATCGTGCGCATGGACGCGGATACGACAAGGGCGAAGGGCGCGCATGAGACGCTGCTTGAGCAGTTTTCCAAGGATGCGGATATCCTGCTTGGCACGCAGATGATCGCCAAGGGCCTTGACTATGCGCGGGTGACGCTGGTCGGGATCCTCAACGCAGACGCGATGCTCAACCGCGGCGATTACCGCTGCAGCGAGTTGACCTATGATCTTTTGGAGCAGGCTTGCGGCAGAAGCGGCAGGGGAGAGCGCAGCGGCCGGGTGATCCTGCAGGCGTATGACTGCGCGCATTATGCGGTCCGCTGTGCCGCGGCGCATGATTATGAGGGCTTCTTCAGGCGGGAGATGCAGTTCCGCCATCTGGCGCAGTATCCGCCCTATGCTTACCTGTCTGCGGTCGTGCTGCATCACCGCAATGCGCAGACGGTGCGGGAAGATGCGCTTGCGGCGCGCGAGGCGCTTTCCGGCAGCGCGTTCAAGGTGCTTGGCCCGATCGAGCTGGGCCGCCTTCGGGACGAATGCCGCTGGCGGCTGATCCTGAAGGGAAAAGACCGCCATGAGCAGGCGGCGGCGCTGAGGCGGCTGGCGCAGGCGCACCGGATGCAGAAACGCCGCTCACGGCTGGAGATCGATGTCGATCTGATGATGCTGGAATGAAAAGAGGGATGAGGATGAACACACGAAAATGGGTATGGCAGGCGCTGGAGGCCATCTGTCTGGAAGGGGCCTACAGCAACCTGTACCTGCAGCAGAACCTGCGGCAGGTCAAGGAGAGCGACCGCGCGCTGGCCACACAGATCGTCTATGGCACTTTGCAGAACGGACGCCTGCTGCGCTGGCAGTGGGAGACGAAGGTCAGACGCATGCCTTCCGCGCCGGTGGCGCTGCTGCTGGATCTCAGCGTCTATCAGCTGCTGTTCCTTGAGCGGGTCCCGGATTATGCCGTCATCCATGAGGCGGTGCGCCTTTGCGAAGAGAGACAGAAGGGCGCGAAGGGAATGGTCAATGCTGTGCTGCGCCGGGTGCAGCGCGAAGGAAGACGGCCCCTTCCGGCAGATCGCTGGCAGGCGCTCGGCGTGGAGTGCAGTCAGCCTGACTGGCTCATCGCCATGTGGAGGGCGCAGTATTCGGATGAGATCTGCGAGCGGATCTGCCGCAGCATGCAGCAGCAGCGCGGACAGAGCGTCCGTGTCAACGTGATGAAGGCAGATCGGGATGAACTGCTGAAAAGCGCCCAATATAAAGAAGGAAAGCTCAGTCCGGATGCGCTGGTATGTGTGCAGGGCAATGCGGCAGAGAGCAGGGAATATCAGGAAGGGCTGATCTCGATACAGGATGAGGCCAGCCAGATGGTCGCGGTGTGGATGGACCCGCAGCCCGGCGAGCGCATCCTGGATGTCTGCAGCGCGCCCGGCAGCAAGGCCTGCCATATGGCGGAGCATATGCACGATGAGGGACAGATCGTCTGCGGGGATATCCACCCGCACCGCGTCGCGCTCATCGAGCAGGGGGCAAAGCGTCTTGGCCTGCATATCCTCGAGGCGAGGGTCATGGATGCCGCAGCGCCGGCAGAAGCGGACGAGACGCCTTTTGACGGCGTGTTGTGCGATGTGCCTTGTTCCGGCTATGGCGTCATGGGCAGGAAGAGCGACATCAAGGCACGGCTGGATCCCTCGGCGATGGATACGCTGATCCCGCTGCAGCAGCAGATCCTGCAGGCCGCATCCGCGAGGGTGAGACCTGGGGGAAGGCTCGTCTATTCCACCTGCACGCTTAACCGCAAGGAAAATGAAAAACAAGTTTCCCGTTTCCTGAGCGAGCATCCGGAGTTTTCGCTCGTGCGGGAGAAGACCTTTTTTCCCTTTGAATTTGACAGCGATGGATTTTATGTCGCGCTGATGCACAGAGACAGTGTTGTCAATGAATGAATTTGTGATAGAATAACGGCAGGTGATGAGATGAAGAGCTTGTACGATTACAATTATGAACAGCTGCGCGAATATGCGCTGTCAAAAGGATGGAAGAAGTTCAGGGGACAGCAGATCTTCGAGTGGCTTTACCGCGGGCGCGTGAAAGATGTCGACGCGATGAGCAACCTCTCCAAGGAAACGCGGGACGTTCTGCGGGAGGAGTTCATCCTCTCCCCGCTGACCTTGCGCGACAAGCAGGTGTCTAAGGATGGGACGACGAAATATCTGTTTGAGCTGGAGGACGGCTCGCTGATCGAGAGCGTGATGATGATCTTCGATTACGGCCGGAGCATCTGCGTCACTTCACAGGTCGGCTGCAACATGGGCTGCGCATTCTGTGCCAGCGGACTGACGAAAAAACAGCGTGACCTGAGCAGCGGCGAGATGGTCGCGCAGGTGATGTATGTGCAGCAGGAGCTGGATGAGCGCGATGAGCGGCTGAGCCATATCGTCGTCATGGGGACCGGAGAGCCCTTTGACAACTATGAGAACGTCATGAATTTTCTGGCTACGGTGAATCATGACCGGGGGCTGGCCATCGGCGCCAGACATATCACCATATCCACCTGCGGCATCGCTCCGCGCATCCGGGAATTCGCCCTGGAGCACACGCAGTACAATCTCGCCATTTCGCTGCATGCGCCCAATGATGAGCTGCGCAGCCAGCTGATGCCGATCAACCGCGCGTATCCGCTTGAAGAGCTCATGGATGCCATCGCGTTTTATTGTTCAAGCAACAACCGCAGGCTGACGTTCGAGTACATCCTGCTTCGCGGCGTCAATGACCGCCCTGAGCATGTCAGGCAGCTGGCGAAGCTGCTTCGCGGGCTCAATGCCTATGTCAACCTCATCCCGTACAACGCCGTCGATGAAAAGGGATTCCAGGGCGTCGATCATGACACGGCGATGGTGTTTTATGATGCGCTGATGAAAGCGGGCATCCGCTGCACCATCCGCAAGGAGCATGGCGGCGATATCGACGCGGCATGCGGACAGCTGCGCGTCAAGCATCTCAGGCAGGCAAAGGGGTGGTGAGGTCATGGACGTCTATGGACTAAGCGACAAAGGGCTCAGACGGGAGCTGAATGAGGATTCTTATATCTATGAGGTCAACAAACGCGGCGATCTGCTGGTGTGCGTGTGCGATGGCATCGGCGGCAGCGCCGCCGGCGAGGTGGCCAGTTCGCTGGCGGTCTCGCTGCTGCAGGAGCGCTTTGCGCAGGCTTCGGCATTCAAGGGGGAGCAGAGCGTGCGCCGCTGGCTGAAGCAGGTGATCGCGGAGGCGAACGATCTGATCTTTGCCGCGGCCAGCCGCAGTGCGGCGCGCAAAGGCATGGGGACGACATGCGTCGGCATCCTGCGCAGCGGGAACAGGACATTTTCCTTCAATGTCGGGGATTCCCGGGTCTATGCGCTGTATGACGATGGGTTTTCCTGCGTGACGCAGGATCATTCATATATCGCGGATCTGCTGCGGAAAGGGTCCATCACGGCGGAAGAAGCCAAGGTGCACCCGGCCCGCAATATGCTCACCAATGCGCTGGGCGTATGGGACAGGATCCGCATCGATATCGACAGGCTGAAAGAAGATTACCAGGCATTGCTGGTATGCAGCGACGGCCTGCATGGCTATGTCAGCGAAGACACCATCCGCATGGTGCTTTCCGAGGACGGCCATACGGCAGAGGAGAAAGCGCGGCTGCTCGTGCAGCTGGCCAATGATATGGGCGGCTATGACAATGTCACGGTCGTGGTAGTGCAGAAGGAGGCGGATGAGGTCGATGGATAAGCTGATCGCTAATCGTTATCAGCTCCTTGAATGTGTCGGACAAGGCGGCATGGCAGATGTGTATAAGGCGATGGACACCATCCTGAACCGGGTCGTGGCCATCAAGATCCTGCGCGGTGATCTTGCCGATGATCCGATGACGCTGCTGCGCTTTCAGCGGGAAGCGAGCGCGGCCAGCAAGCTCTCGCACCCTAATGTCGTGGATGTCTACGATGTCGGGGAAAGCGAGGGAAAACATTATATCGTCATGGAATATGTCCGCGGACGGACGCTCAAGCAGCTGATCGCCCAGCGTGGCGCACTGCACCTGGATGAGGCGGTAGACATCATGCTGCAGCTGACCAGCGCGGTCGCCATGGCCCATGAAAAACATATCATCCACCGGGACATCAAGCCGCAGAACGTGCTGGTGAAAGATGACGGCACGGTGAAGATCACCGATTTCGGCATCGCGGTCGCGCATGGCTCGGTCCAGCTGACGCAGCATCATACCGTGATGGGGAGCGCGCATTATTTGGCGCCGGAAACCACACGGGGCGAAGCGCCGACCACTGCGGTGGACATTTATGCGCTGGGCATCGTCTTCTATGAGCTGCTCAGCGGCAGCGTGCCCTTTCAGGGGTCCAACCCCACGGAGATCGCCGTCAAGCATCTGCGCGAGCGCATGCCATATATCCGCGATTTCAACCCGACCATCCCGCAGTCCGTCGAAAACATCATCTTGAAGGCGACGGCGAAGAAGGTCAGCGAGCGCTATGCCAGCGTGGAAGAGATGCGCGAGGATCTGCTGGAATGCCGGCAGCCGCATATGCGGGATGTGGAGCGCATTCAATTGGATGATGACATGATCACTTCCGTGCAGGTCAAGGACGGCCGCCTCGAAGTGAAGGGTGAGCCAGCGCATCGCGGCAGCCGCAGGAAGATCGTAATCGCCGGCATCAGCGGCGCGCTCTGCATGCTGGCAGTGGTCATCGCCGCACTGGTGTTCAGCGGCGTGCTGCATTTTGGCGGAGGAAGCATCGTCATACCGGATGTCTCGGGGATGAGCGAGGAAGAGGCGCTTTCTGCATTAAAGGAGAGCGGTATCGGTGAGGACCGCATCCAGGTGGAAAGAGTGCTCAGCGAGGATGTAGAGGAAGGCGATGTCGTCGATGTCTCTCCGCAGGCGGATGAGCGGCTGCAGGAAGGAGAAAAGCTGACGCTTGAGGTTTCGCGCGGCGGCTATTATGTCGTGGGGAACTATGTCGGGATGACGCTTTCACAGCTTCGGGGCATCTTTGCACAGAATGAGGTCAACATCCGCATCACCCAGAGCGAGCAAGCCATCTCCGATGTGGACCGGGGTACGATCCTCTCTCAGAGCCTGGATCCGGGGGAGAAGATCGATCCGCAGGCGGACAATGAGATCTCCATCGTGGTGGCCGCTTCGCCCAGCTTTACCATCCCGGATGAGATCATGGGGATGGACATCGATGAGGCAAAGGAAATGCTCAACGGCTATGGAGCAGCGGTCGTGACCCGCTGGATCAGCGAAGATGAGCTCAGCGAAGAAGAGCTGGCTTACGGCGAAGGGAATGTCGTGCGCTGCACACCGCAGAGCGGCATGACTTACATACAGGAGGGAACAGACAGCTACATCACGCTGTATTATTATTGATATGAAAACAGGACAGATCATTCGCATCATTTCAAATCAGTATACCGTGCGCACCCAGGAGGGAGAGCAGCTGGAGTGTGTCGCGATGGGAAAGCTGCGCAAGGGACATTCTCCCGTGGTCGGCGATCGCGTGGAGGTGGAGAGGTTTGATGCGCAGAACGGCATCCAGCGCATATTGCCGCGCCGCAATGCGCTGCGCCGTCCGCTCATTGCCAACGTGGATCAGGCGATCATCGTCATGTCCACGCTTTGTCCGGATTTTTCCGCCCAGCTGGTCGACCGGCTGATCTTTCAGATCTGTTATGAAGGGATCACGCCGCTGATCTGCGTCACTAAGATGGATCTGATCGACGCAGGATCAGCGATCCACGCGCAGATCGAGGATTACCGGCAGAGTGGCTACGCGGTGTTCGTCTCCGGAGAAGGGGACGTGCCGGATGCACTGCTCGCCGCGATGAAGGGAAAGGTGTCGGTGCTGTGCGGCCAGTCCGGCGCAGGCAAGAGCTCGCTGCTCAACCGCATCGATCCGGGCTTTCAGCTGCGCACCCAGGAGACCAGCAAGGCGCTGGGCAGAGGCCGTCATACGACCCGGCACTGTGAGCTGCACGAGGTCGCCGGAGGATGGGTGGCAGATACGCCTGGATTCTCATCGCTGGATTTTCATTATATGCAGCTGGACCGTCTTTCTGCGTGCATCCCGGATTTTGCGTCGGTCCAGGGAGAATGCCGCTTCAAGGACTGCCGCCATCTGCAGGAGCCGGACTGCGCGGTCAAGGATGCCGTTGAGGCAGGCAGGATCAGCAAGATCCGCTATGCGCACTATGAAGAGGTCGCGAAGCTGATCCTGTCCAACAGAGTGAAATATTAGGAGGAACATTATGCAGGAACTGATCGTATCACCATCTATATTGTCGCTGGATTATGCGAGGGTCAGCGAGCAGCTGGATACGCTTGCGCGCAGCAAGGCCGCCTGGCTTCACTTTGATGTGATGGACGGCCATTTTGTCCCGAATCTGACATTCGGACCGGATATCCTCAAAGGGTTTGCCAAGGCAGTGCCCCAGAAGATGGATGTGCACATCATGGTCGAAGATCCCGTGACCTATGCGGATGTCTTCATCGACGCGGGCGCGGATGTGCTCACCTTCCATGCGGAAGCGCTTGACAATGATGTCCGCGCGATCAGCGCGCTGTGCGCGCATATCCGCGAACGCGGCGTTCTGGCCGGCGTCAGCGTGAAGCCGGGCACCCCTGCCGACTTTCTGCTCCCGTTGCTCGATCAGATGGACCTCGTGCTGGTGATGTCGGTGGAACCGGGCTTCGGCGGTCAGGCTTTTCAGCCGCAGACGCTGGAAAAAGTCAGACTGCTCAGAAGCGAGATCGAAGCGCGCGGCCTGCATACCCGCATCGAGATCGACGGCGGCATCAATGCGCAGAGCGGTGCGCTGGCCGTGGAAGCGGGCTGCGACACCCTTGTCGCAGGCAGCTACGTCTTCAAGAACGATATCCTGCAGGCGGTGGAATCGCTCATATGTCTTTGATCGTGCTCGTCTCTCCGCTCAGCGCTCAGGTGCCGCTGCTGGAAGGCGCTGATTATGCCGGGGTGGATGCCGGGGCGCTGTGCTGCCTGCGCCAGGGCATCCCCATGGTGTTCGCCATCGGCGATTTCGATACGGCCGGCAGCGAACAAGATCGCATCGCCCTGTCCACCGACTGTCATGTCCTCCCCTGCCGGAAAGATGAGACGGATATGGAGAGCGCGCTGCTGGAGGCCAAACGGCGCGGCTATGACACGATCATCCTGTATGGCGTGCTGCAGGGGCGTTTTGACCATACGATGGCCAATCTGTATCTGATGCTTTACCGGGATCCCTCCATCTGGCTGATGGATGAGAAAAACCGGGTGCGGGTGATCGGGGAAGGCGTTTATGAGATCCGCAGGGAATACCGCTACCTGTCTTTTCTGGCTCTCGAACAAAGCTGCATCAGCGAAAGCGGCGTCTCTTATCCGCTGACGCGGCGAGAGATCGACACGCATGATATCTACACCATTTCCAACGAGATCACGGCGGACAAGGCGCGGATCGAGGTGCATAGGGGCAGGCTGCTCATGATGGAATGCAGTGACTGACATCCGCTGCCCGATGACTTTTCCTTTCTTTACATTTGCGCGGATTTATGGTTAAATGTTCAGAGATTTGGGAGGGATGCAGATGAAAAAGGTGAACAAGAATCTCATTTTTTATTTTGCGATGGCGATGGCGCTGGCTGTCGCAGGCATCACCTCCATCTTGGCGAGAAGCTCGCTGGTCTCCCTGGTGATGGTCTTGCTGGGCGTCGACCTGATGATCAACGGGCTGGTGCAGCTGGTTCGCTTCTTCCTGGCCAAGATGCGCCGCAGCGGCGATTTCAGCGTGCTGATCCGCGCCTTTCTGAGCATGAGCGCCTCAGTGTTCCTCATCTGGTATCAGGAGATCCCGATGTGGCTCATGGTCGTCCTGTTCGGCGCGTATATGCTGCTGTATGGCACGGCCTTCCTCATCCAATGGTGGCTGTATCGCCAGGACGGGGTGAAGGGCCGCTTCTTGATGTTTTTGATGATGATCGGGTTCTACGTCGTAGGCGGCATCTTCCTGCTTTCACCCAGCCTGACGATGGACGATATGCTCATCCTGTTTGGCATCTACTGTCTCATGCTGGCGCTGACGTATTTTCGTGACGGGCTCGATGCGCTTTCCAGCAAGACGAAGAGCCGGATGAAGCGCAAGGTGCGCTTTACGATGCCGGCCATCATCTGTGCCCTGGTGCCGGCCAAGGCGCTCAATGACATCAACGAATACCTCAAGGATGAGGATGACTATGAGATCGACGATCATAAGGATGAAGAAAAGGGCGATCTGGACATCTATGTACATGTGACAGACAGCGGGTTCGGCCTGCTCGGCCATATGGACATCGGCTTTGAAGGCATGATCCTCTCTTATGGCAACTACGATACGGACAGCTACCGCCTCAACAGCATCATCGGCGACGGCGTGTTTTACCTGGCTCCGGAGGAAGCGACGGTAGAGACGTATCTCATGGTCGAGAAGAATAATCTGTTCGTCTATGGCCTGCGCCTCGATGAGGAGCAGAAAGCGCAGATTCGTGAGGCGATCAACCGCATCGTCGCGCAGGGATATCGCTGGCAGACGAAGATCGAGCGGGAAGACGGGTTTTCTCATCCGCAGGATTATGAGAGCGATTTTCCTTCCCGGCTCGTCTGCAAGACGAATGCGCGGTTTTATAAATTCAGGGACGGCCGGTTCAAGACATATTTTGCGCTTGGCTCTAACTGTGTGCTGCTCGCGGATTCGGTCATCGGCAGGCTGGGCACGGATATCCTGAGCATGCGCGGCATCATCAGCCCGGGCACATATCAGGATTATCTGGAAAAAGAGTATCGCAAGAAAGACAGCATGGTCATCTCGCGGCGTTTTTATCCCTGTCCGAAAGAAAAAAAGAAAAGCGCGTTTTCCGCGCTTCGCTCATGAACGGCATCTGCCGTTTTTTTGTGTGCCGGACAAAAGAAAAACAGGCGGATGCCTGTTGACCTTTAGATGGCGCCTTTCTTCTTCAGGGTTTTCAGAGCACGGGCGCTGATGCGCAGTGTCTGCGGCTTGCCGTCAACCATGACTTTCACCTTCTGCAGATTGACATTCCAGGTACGGCGTGACGCACGCATGGAGTGAGAGCGGCGGTTGCCAGTTAAAGGTCCCTTACCGGTAATTGCACATACTCTTGACATACGGTTACCTCCTTTACGCATTTTATACTTCCGCGATTTGCTTATTTATATTATCATCTGCCACATGAAAAAGCAAGGAAAAAATAAAAATATAGCCGGTTCATAATCTGCAGCTTCCCATCATAGGATGAAGTGGTGATGAAGTTTGCTGAGGGGAAAAGTCAAACAGCGCATCCAGCGGATCTTCCTGTGTGCCGTGCTCATCTTCGCTTGCATCCTGTCCAAGCTGGCGGTCGAGCAGATCGTTCATCATGATGCCATCCTGGAGCGGGCGATGGATCTGTGGCAGCGTGACTTTGCGGTGGCTGGGACACGCGGGACGATCTACAGCAGCGATGGCACGGTGCTGGCGCAGGATATCCCAGCCACTTCTGTGGTCGTCGTCCCATCGCAGATCGAGGATCCAGAGCATGCGGCGAAGCAGCTGGCGGACATCCTGGAAGCGGATGAGCAGGCATTGTATGAAAAGCTGACCAGAAAGCAGTCCACCCAGAAGCTGCAGCCGGAGGGTCGTCTGATCAACGATGAGCAGGCTGACGCCATCGAAGCGCTGGAGCTGCAGGGCGTGTATCTCGTGCAGGATTCGCTGCGCTATTATCCGAGGGGCGATTATCTGGGACAGGTGCTTGGCTTTACCGGGATCGACAATCAGGGGCTGGCCGGGCTCGAGCTCCAGTATGATGAGCTGCTGAAGGCGCAGCAGGGCTCGCTGAAGATCCCTCTGGACGCCAAGGGAAACCATGTGACGCTGCTTCAGGAAACTTATGAGGCCAGCGGAAGCGGCATGGATCTCTCCCTCACCATCGATGCCAACATCCAGGATATCATGGAGCGGGAGATGCGCAATCTCATGAAGCGTTATAAGCCGCAGCGGGCGTTGGCCTTAGCCATGGATCCCAACACTGGCGCCATCCTGGGCATGGTGTCTCAGCCGGGCTTTGATCCCAATCATTATGATGAGTATGAACAGGAGACGATCAATCAGAATCTGCCGGTCTGGATGAGCTATGAGCCGGGCTCTACCTTCAAGTCGGTCACCTTTGCTTCCGCACTGGAACTGGATCTGTTCGATATGTTCACCGATACGTATAATGACCGCGGCTATGAGATCGTCGGAGGAGCCAGGATCAAATCATGGCGCGCCGGCGGCCATGGCCTGCAGACGTTCTTGCAGGTGCTGGAAAATTCATCCAACCCGGGCTTTGTCGAGATCTCGCGGCGTATGGGCACAGAGCGGCTGTATGAATATGTGAAGAAATTCGGCTTCGGAGAGAAGACCGGGGTCGACCTTCCCGGAGAGAGCGCCGGCATCATGTTCGATCTGGAGAAGATGGGCGAGCTGGAGACAGCGACCGTGGCGTTCGGGCAGGGGCTCGCGGTCACGCCGATCCAGCTGGTGACGGCATTCAGCGCCATCGTCAACGGCGGCACGCTGTATACGCCTTATATCACGCAGAGCTTCAGCGACCCCATCAGCAAAGATGTCATCGTGCAAAGCGAGCCGGCCGCGAAGCGAAGGGTCATCAGCGAAGAGACCAGTGAAAAGATGCGTTATGCGCTGGAGAGCGTGGTCGCCAACGGCGGCGGGCGCAACGCCTATATCGAGGGATACCGGATCGGCGGAAAGACCGGGACAGCGCAGAAAGCTGTTGACGGCGCTTATCTGCCCAATGAGTATATCTTGTCTTTTCTTTCGGCAGCGCCGATGGAAGACCCGCAGATCGTCCTCTATGTGGCGGTGGACGCGCCGCAAAACGATGTGCAGTATGGCGGCACGGTCGTCGCGCCGGTGGTCAAGGCCATGTATGAGGACATCCTGCCATATCTGGGAATAGAGAAGACGGATGAGCAGCTGCCCAAAAAGCTCGTCTGGCCGGAGACGGAAGCCATCGTCACCGAAGATTTCATCGGCAAGAAGCGAAGCGAGGTGCAGCAGGAAGGGGTCATCTTCGAGTTTTTCGGCGAAGGAGATACGGTCATCGACCAGCTGCCGCGCGGCGGGGTCACATTGAATGAGAGCGGAAGGGTGTGGATCTATCTTGGAGAAGATACGTTTGAATGACCTGCTCGCCACCATCGGCATATCCTCCGAGGATGAGCGGATCGTATGCGGCATCCATGAGGACAGCAGGAGAGTGGGGAAGGACTGGATATTCATCAGCCGTCTGGGCATGAAAGGCGAAGGAAAAGCCTATGTGCGCGAGGCGCTGGACAAGGGTGCTGTGGTGATCATGGAAGAGCGCTGTGCGATGCGGGATGTGTATATCTGCGCGGATGTGCAGAAAGCCTTGATCACGCTGAGCAGCGCCTTATATCCCCGGCTGTGCGCGGACCTGCTCTGCATCGGCGTGACCGGGACGAGCGGCAAGAGCAGCGTCTCCGCGTTTCTCTATCAGATGCTCAGCGCGGACATGCCCTGCATGCGGATCGGCACGCATGAGGTGTGCGGCGCTGGCTGGCGTGAGGAGATCGAGAATACGACGCCGCCGCTGTGCGAGCTCATCCGGCTGTTTGAGCAGGCGCGGGAAGAGGGGGCGCGCTGTGTGATCATGGAAGTCAGCTCGCATGCCATCGCCCAGCAGCGCATCGCCCTGCTTCGCTTCGATCATCTCATCTATACCAACATCAAAGAGGATCACCTCGACTTTCACCGCTGCCCAACGCATTACCGCTATACGAAGTATGCGTTGCGCAGATATCTGAAGCCCGGCGGTCAGGTCATCGTCAATCATGATGATCCGCTGCTGCGTGATCTGTATCCTTTGCTGGCAGGCCATTGCGTGACCTTCGGTCATGTCCCATCTCATTTTCAGATCCTCGAGGAGCATGCCGATCGGTCCGGAATCCGCTTCCGGATGAATGAGTATGCCTGTCATGCGCCGCTGTATGGCGCCTTTCAGGTGATGAATATCGCCCCGGCGGTCATCTCTGCCAGGCTGCTTGGCTATCCGCGCGCCTGGATCGAAGAGCGGGTGGCGGCGCTGCACGGGCTGAGCGGACGCATGCAGAAGGTATGGGACCATCCGCTGGCATTCGTGGACTATGCGCATACGGAGGATGCGGTGCGCCGCATGTATGAAGCGCTGCGAGATCTGCCCCATGAACGGGTGATCACGGTCATCGGCTGCGGCGGGGAGAGAGAACAGGAAAAGCGCGGCGCCATCGCCGCCTTGGTCAGCGCCAACAGCGACCTGAGCATCTTCACGGCAGACAACCCGCGCGGCGAAGCGCTTTCATCGATATTGCTGCAGATGCGGGAAGCTGCCCAGGGGTGCATGGTGTTCGAGGAGCGGGCCCACGCGATCAAATTTGCAGTGGAAAACAGCGGAAATGATGATATAATACTCGTTGTAGGTAAAGGGGACGAAAAGGTGCAGATCGTTTCAGGAGAGCGCGTTCCTTTCGATGATGCAGAGATCCTGCTGCGCCTGCTGAAACTGGGGAGGATGGATGACCATGCAGCTTGAATACATTTCGGCTTTTCTGATAACGCTGGTCGTGACCCTGCTGGTCATGCCCGGCGTCATCCGCTTTTTACATAAGATCAAGTTCGGCCAGACCGAACGCGAGGAAGGGCTTGCCTCACACAAGGTGAAGAACGGCACGCCGACGATGGGCGGGATCGTGTTCATCCTGGTGCCGCTGATCGTGTTCGCCCTGATGCGGCCTTCCGCATTGCGCGAGCCCAGCGTGTGGATCGTCATGCTCGCGTATGCCGGCTATGGGCTGATCGGATTCATCGATGACTACCTGATCGTGGTCAAGAAGAACAATGACGGGCTGAAGCCTTCGGTCAAATTCGCCATGCAGTCTGTGCTGGCGGTCGTATTCTTCCTGCTGTACCGCACGACGGCATCCACGGAGATCGTCATCCCGCTGCTGGGATGGAGCTTCGATCTGGGCTGGCTGTATTTTGCCCTGGTCTTCCTGATGTTCACGGCCGAAAGCAACGCGGTGAACCTGACCGATGGGTTAGACGGGCTGTGCGCCGGGTGCTGCGTGATCGCCCTGTTCCCTTATGTGATCTTTGCGCTGATGGAAGGACATCAGGATCTGGGCATCCTGTTATTGTGCGTGATCGGCGCATTGATGGGATATCTCAAGTTCAACCTGCATCCGGCGAAGGTGTTCATGGGAGATACGGGCTCGCTGGCGCTGGGCGGATTGCTCGCTGCTACGGCGATGGTGACGAAGCAGGAGCTGCTGCTCATCCTCATCGGCGGCGTGTTCGTCATCGAAGTGCTTTCCGTCATCATCCAGGTGACGTATTATAAACGGACGAAGAAGCGGATCTTCCGCATGGCGCCGATCCATCATCATTTTGAAGCCGGCGGCATGAAGGAGACGAGCGTTGTCCTCATGATGTGGGGCATCGCGTTCATCTGCGCATTGGCCGGTCTGTTGCTGGGGGTGCTGTGATATGGAAAATGTATTGATCATCGGCGGAGCGCGCAGCGGCATCGCAGCCGCGCGCCTGCTGCGTGCGCACGGCTGCGCGGTCACGCTGACCGACAGCCGGGAAGTAAAAGAGAAACATGAACTGGAGAGCCTGGGCGTGCGCGTCGCAGACGGCGGACATCCGGACTGGCTGCTGCATGAGGACTGGTCTTATGTGGTGAAGAATCCGGGAATCCCTTATCGTGTCGCGATCGTGAAGCATTTCGTGGAGATGGGCGTCCCGGTCTATACAGAGGTGGAGATCGGCTACCGTTACGCGAAGCATTTCCGTTATGGCGCGGTGACCGGCACGAACGGCAAGACGACGATCACCTCGCTGCTGCTGGAGATGCTGAAGCGCAAAGGCAAGGCGCTGGCAGCCGGCAATATCGGCATCCCGCTCTGCGAGCAGGTGTATGCGCATGAAGAGGAAGAGATGGATGTGGCCATCGAGCTGAGCAACTTCCAGCTGCTGGGCATGGAGACATTTCGGCCTTGTGTGAGCGTCGTCTGCAATCTGGCGCCGGATCATCTGGATTACATGGATTCATTGGAGGCATACTATCAGAGCAAGATGCGCATATATCAAAACTGCAAGGCGGACGACTGGTTCTTGCGCAATGTCGACGATCCGCTCATCCTGCAGTATGCGACGGATATTCCCTGCCGTGTCATCGATTACTCGCTCACACGCACAGACGTCGATCTGTACCGCAAGGATGGCAAGGTCTGGTTCGGCGATACGATGCTCTTTGACACGTCCACGCTGAAGATCGTCGGCGATTACAATGTGGCCAATGCGATGGCGGCAGCGTGCATGGCTTACCGCATGGGCGTATCGTTAGAGGATATCCAGGCGGCCTGCGCATCGTTCACTTCTGTGGAGCACCGGTTGGAATTCATCGATGAGCGCGACGGCGTGCGCTATTACAATGATTCTAAGGCGACCAATACTCATGCCGCTGCCGCTGCCCTGCGCTCGTTTGCGTCCAATGTGATCCTGCTGGCCGGCGGGCATGACAAGGGTATCCCTTTTGATGATCTGCGCTGCTTTGACGATCGGGTGAAGCTCTGTGTCGCTTTCGGCGAGACGAGAGCGCAGTTCAAGGACGTGTTCTCCCGCTGCGTCTGTGTCACGACGATGGAAGAAGCGCTGGACGAGGCGATCAAGAACAGCGCGCCGGGAGATGTGATCCTGCTTTCGCCGGCCTGCTCGAGCTTCGATCAGTTCAAGAATTACGAGGAACGCGGACGCATCTTCAAGGAGATGGTGCGTGAGCGGCTTGCGAAAGGAGCGTAGCCAATGGAGAATTTCATCGAAATACTGAAATCGGTATTGTATGGCATCGTAGAGGGCATCACCGAGTGGCTGCCCATCAGCTCCACCGGACATATGATCCTGCTGGAGGAACTGCTGCCGATGAAGGTCAGCGAATCATTTTGGGAAATGTTCTTGGTCGTGATCCAGCTGGGCGCGATCCTGGCCGTGGTCGTCCTTTACTGGAACAAGATCTTTCCGTTCAACTTTCGAAACAAGAATCGCCCGTTTCTGCGGTATGATGTCTTTCAGCTGTGGTTCAAGATCCTGGTGGCCTGCATCCCGGCAGCGATCGTCGGCCTGTTGTTCGATGACTGGCTGAACGCCCATCTGTATAATGCGGTGGTCGTGGCCATCATGCTCGTGCTGGTGGGCATCGCGTTCATCATCATCGAGAACCGCAACCGCGGACGCCGCGCCCGCGTGGACTCGATGCATCAGCTGTCTTTCGGCGATGCGTTCATCATCGGGCTCTTCCAGCTCATCGCCGCGATCTTCCCGGGCACTTCCCGTTCCGGCGCGACGATCATCGGCGGGCTCATGATCGGCATCACCCGTACGGTGGCCGCAGAGTTTACTTTCTATCTGGCCATTCCGGTCATGCTGGGCGCCAGCCTGCTCAAGCTGGTCAGGTTCGGTCTTGCCTTTACCACGATGGAGCTCGTCTTATTGCTGGTCGGCATGGCAGTGGCTTTCATCGTTTCGATCCTGGTCATCCGCTTCCTCATGAACTACATCAAGAAGCATGATTTCAAGGTGTTCGGCTGGTACCGGATCGTTCTAGGCATCCTGGTCCTGCTTTACTTCTTCGTGATCCGATAAAGCGGGATGCGGAATGACATCTGAATAATCGAATCAAAAACGCGCTGTGCATGGATTGTCTATCAATCTGCACAGCGCGCTTTGTCTTGCTTGGGCTGCGTACGGGTTCAACGAAAGCGCACGCATGATGATCTCGATGTTTGGTACGTTGAGCAGATATATACATGAGGCAGAGCATCGCAATGATCATCTGCATGAAGAAAAGATCGGCATGCTCAGACACACCGGTCTTGTTCAGATCGTTCAGCCATATCCGCCGCCGCTGATATGCCATCGTCCTGCGTCATCCTGAGACAGGACCCAGGGATAATCGACATAGGTCGATCCGTTGTTCAGCGTCTTGGCGGCGTTTCCTGCCTCGCAGACATCGAAGACGGACATCAGGATGATCGTGCGCTGCGGATCTTGGCCTGATGCGGCAAGCCGTTCTGTGTTGAACGCTTCATCATAAGTCAGCGACCGCAGCGTGCAGCCGTCGAAATGCTCGTGAAAATCCATGGCGACGATGTTCATGGCGTCGTTGATCTCCTCGGCAGTAAAGCGGCTGCTCTGGGAGGTGATCCGATCGAAACGGTCACTGACGCCGGGGCGGCTGCTGTAATCGGGGATCGTCAGCAGACAGATGAATGCGCTGCTTACGGCGATCACGGCGCCGCAGGTGATCCATCTGGAGGGCCGTCGGACAAGCATGATGCGCTTGATCCGCTGCTTGACATTGACTTCTCCAAAGGCCAGCGGACCTCTGCTCATGCCTTTGGCGGAGCTGCAGGCGAGCAGGGAGCGCGCGTAGTGTCCGCGCTGCTGCTGTTCCATGGAGGAGACGACCTCCTCATCGCAGCGTTCTTCCAGATCGCGGGCAAACAGCCAGAATGCCAGCCACATGAAGGGATCGCTCCAGCGCCATGCCAGGATCACGAAGGCCAATGCCTTCCACCAGTGATCCTTATGATCGATATGCGCCTGCTCATGGGCGATCACATCATCTAAGCGCTCAGGTTCCATCTCTGCAGGGACATAGATGCGCGGATGCAGGATGCCGAAGATGAAGGGAGAGGCGGCGTTGTCGCACGCCCATACATCGTCTTTCAGCGGCACGGCTTCCCGCAGGTCATGCTTCAGGCGGATCATCTGCACAGCGCCCCATGTCAACAGGATCACGGTCCCGCAGACGCTGATGATGTGCCAGAGGTCAGCGGGGAAGGTGCTCGCGGATACCGGCGACGCGTTGAGGGGGATCAGTACAGAGCGAGGAGGGAAGAGGATGTCGCGGGCAGCGTCGCTGACCTGATAGATGGAGAAGATCGATGGAACGACGAACGGACACAGCAGCCGCAGCGGGACGATCGCCCACAGCAGGCAGCGAAACCGCGCTGAGGCCGGCCGAAGCAGGAAGCGCAGCGCGCAGATGACGAGGATCATCAGCATGGTGTCCATGATCGTGACGTAGGCGCCGCTCATGGTTTTCGCTCTCCTTTCTCGATGATGGCTAAGATCTCTTTACGCTCTGTCTCGCTGAGGGGATGAGAGCTGGTGAAGGCTGCGATGAAGGCAGGCAGAGAGCCGCTGAACGTCTCTTCGACGAAGCGCTGGCTCTGCATCGAATAGAACTGGCTTCGGGAGAGCACGGCGGTGACGACGCCTCCCTCATTGCGAAAGATGCCCTTTTCGCACAGGCGCTTGAGCACCGTATACGCTGTCGTCTTCTTCCATTGCAGCTCCTGCATGGCCTTTCGGGCAAGATCGGCGGCGCGGATGGGTTCGTTGTCCCAGATGATCTGCGCAAACCGGGATTCGGCCACGCCCATTTGTATATCAGACATGATGTGTCCTCCTTTCTGTCTACATCATGTAGAACAATGATATTCTACATTATGTAGAATACTGCTGTCAACAAAAAAACGGCAGACTGCCGTTTCTTATTTCAAGATCTGAAAGCCGAGCTTTTTCTTGACCTTGCGCAGCTTGCGCTCAGCGATGCGCGATGCTTTCTCGTTGCCTTCACGCAGGATCTCATCGATCTTTCCGCTGGCGATGATCTCGCGATAGCGGGACTGCAGATCGCTGAGGAAGTCAAAGACGATCTGTCCGGTCTCCTTCTTCAGGTCGCCATACCCTTTGCCCTGGAAACGGGCAACGAGCGCATCGAGGGGCTCATTGCTCAGCGAAGAGTGGATCATCAGCAGATTGGATACGCCGGGCTGGTTTTCCGGATCATACTGGATCGTGCCCAGCGAATCGGTGACCGCGGACATGATCTTCTTGCGCGCTGCTGCAGGATCATCTAGTAGATCGATGGTCGCTTTCGGGTTATCCTCGGATTTGCTCATCTTCTTGGTCGGGTTCTGCAGCGAATAGATCTTGGCGCCGACCTTCGGGGTCAGCGGCTGCGGGATGCGGAAGGTCTCTCCGTAACGGTTGTTGAAGCGTTCAGCGATGTCGCGGGTCAGCTCCACATGCTGCTTCTGATCCACGCCGACCGGGACGAAGTCCGCGTCGTACATGAGGATGTCGGCGGCCATCAGGCAGGGGTAAGTGAACAGTCCGGCCGTGATGCCGGTCTCGCCCTTGGCGGTCTTGTCTTTATACTGCGTCATCCGCTGCAGTTCGCCCATGTAGCTGTGGCAGGTCAGGATCCAACCCAGCTCGGCGTGCTGATGCACATCGCTCTGCAGGAACAGGGTGACCTTTTCGGGATCCAGCCCGCAGGCGAGATACAGCGCAATCAGATCCTTGGTGTTCTGCTTGAGCTCTTTGGGGTCCTGGGCCACGGTGATGGCGTGCAGGTTGGCGATGAAGATGTACATCTCATATTCATCCTGATATTCCACGAACTGACGGATGGCACCGATGTAATTGCCAAGAGTCAGTCTTCCGGTCGGCTTGATGCCGCTCAGCATTGTCTGCATGTCTGTTTACCTCCTGAATAAAAAAAGTCCCTGTGACAGGGACGTGAAGCACGCGGTACCACCCGGTTTGCCGGTCGCTGACCGGCCTCTTCTGGTTGTATCGGCACCGCCGGAACGCACTCAGAAGTCCCATTTCGGATCGATCCTTCCATCTGCTCTCACCGGCCGCAGACTCTCTGAAGGGAAGCGCAGGGATCCTACTTTTTCTTCGTCACAGTTGATTCGGAAGTATCATACACCAATTTGCATGGGATGACAAGCATTTGAAAAAATAAGGATATCTTTTAGCGGGTGATTAGGGTATAATAACGTAAAAAGGAGTGTGAGCATTGAGTGATCATCTTATATACATCTCCAGGCTGTGCCAGCTGCCGCAAGGCGAAGCAATGGCTGAAGGATAATCAGCTTCCTTTTGTGGAGAAGAACATCTTCACGACGATGCTGAAGGAGGATGAGATCAAATATCTGCTTTCCCGCTGTGAAAATGGGACGGAGGACATCATCTCCGTGCGTTCCAAGGCGTTTCAGCAGCTGAACTGTGATATCGATGACCTTTCTGTCTCAGCGCTGGTGGACATCGTGAAGAAGAGCCCTTCTATCCTCAAGCGGCCGATCATGATCTCGGAAAAGAGCATGGTGGTCGGTTATGACGATGATGAGATCACGACGATGGTGCCGCAGGCATTGCGCAATGTCGTCAGGGATTCCTGCAATCAGAGCTGTCCGAATTATCCGCTGTGCGGAAAGGTAAGAAGCGAGTCATCCTGATGGATGGCTTTTTGCATATTGACGGATGTGTGATCAAAAGGACAGGTGATGAGCATGAGACAGGATTCGTTATTTGCTTCCTCACTGCAGGAACCGCTCGCCAACCGGATGCGGCCGCTGACGCTGGATGAGTATGTCGGACAGCGGCATCTGCTCGCGAAGGGGCGGATCCTGCGGCAGCTGATCGAAAATGACCTGGTGCCCTCGATGATCTTCTGGGGACCGCCTGGTGTGGGGAAGACGACGCTGGCGCGGATCATCGCGCATCAGACCTCTTCGGCATTCATCAATTTCAGCGCGGTGACCAGCGGCATCAAAGAGATCCGCGAGGTCATGAAGCAGGCGCAGGCGGCCAGGGACGGCGGGCAGCGCACGATCGTCTTCGTCGATGAGATCCATCGCTTCAACAAGGCGCAGCAGGATGCGTTCCTTCCCTATGTGGAGAATGGCAGTATCGTCTTGATCGGCGCGACGACCGAAAATCCATCGTTCGAGATCAACTCGGCGCTGCTTTCCCGCTGCAAGGTCTTCGTGCTGCGCGCGCTGGAAACCGCGGATCTGACAGAGCTGCTGCGCCGTGCGCTGCGCGATGAGCGGGGCTTTGGCCGCAAGCCGCTGCGCATGGAAGAAGGAACGGTGGAGATGATCGCCGAATTTGCGGCCGGGGATGCGCGGACGGCGCTCAATACGCTGGAGATGGCCGTATACAACGCCGTGGAAGAAGATGGATGGCTGAAGGTCAGCGTCGAGCTGATCGAACAATGCACGAGCCGCAGGTCCTTCCTGTATGACAAAAAGGGCGAAGAGCATTATAATCTCATCTCCGCGCTGCACAAATCGATGCGTAACAGCGATGTGCAGGCCGCGGTGTACTGGCTGGCGCGCATGCTGGAAGCGGGAGAGGATCCGCTGTATATCGCCAGAAGGCTGGTACGCTTTGCCAGCGAGGATGTAGGCATGGCCGACAGCCGTGCGCTGGAGATCTGTGTGGCGGCCTATCAGGCAGCGCATTTTCTGGGCATGCCTGAATGCAGCGTGCATCTGACCCATGCGGTGACCTACCTTTCGCTGGCGCCGAAATCCAACGCGCTGTATCGCGCGTATGAGCGGGCGAAGGACGATGCGCAGAAGACGATGAAGGAGCCGGTCCCGCTGCAGATCCGCAATGCGGTCACGAAGCTGATGAAGGAGCTGGACTATGGAATGGGCTATCGGTACGCGCATGATGAGGAGAATGCCATCACGGACATGGTCTGTCTGCCGGAATGCATCCAGGATCATGTGTACTATGAGCCCAGCGCCTATGGCAGCGAGGAGAAGGTGCAGCGCCGGATGCGGCAGCTGGAACAGCTTCGCCGCCGAAAGTGACTTTTGTCATGGAAAAGTGTTGAAACGGTGCTATAATGAAATTAACAAGGAGGGATCCTGTATGAAAAAGAACATCATTACCATTTCCAGACAGTTTGGCAGCGGAGGCAGGAGCATCGGCAAGATGCTTTCGGAAAGACTGGGCATTCCGTTTTACGATAAGGAGCTGATCGAGCTGGCCAGCAAAGAGAGCGGCATCGATGAGCGCATCTTCCGCAGCGAGGGCGAGGAGACCGGCCGGTTTTATCAGGTGCTGGGGGCCATCGGCTTCGCGCTGGGCTCTCCTGCCGGCGGGATCTATGAGTATTCGCTCAACGACGAGCTTTTCTTAGCGCAGTCCAGCATCATCGAGCAGCTGGCGGAAAAAGGGCCGTGCATCCTGATCGGCCGCTGTGCCGACTATGTGCTGGAGGATCGCGACGATGTGCTCAACGTGTTCATCTGCGCGGATCTCAAGAGCCGCCTGGCCCGTGTGATCGATGAATATCATGTGGAAGACGCGGATGAAGGCATGCTCAAGAAGGTGGACAAGCGCCGCAGCAACTATTATCAGTACTATACTGACCGGGTATGGGGCAGGGCGGATAATTATGATCTGTGCATCAATACCGGAAAGTTTACGCCGGAGGAGGTCACAGAAATGATCCTGCAGGCGTACCAAAAGCAGTCATGAACGGGATATGGGGCAGTGCTCCATATCCTTTTTATTTGAAATTGAGACTATGAAAACGCTTAGATTTGTATTATAATAGTTTCAACACTGAGTGTAACCGATTACATTCAAGCATTTAAGGAGGAATCATCATGAGTAAGAAATTTGTGTATCTCTTCGCCGAAGGCGACGAGAACATGCGTGACCTGCTGGGCGGAAAAGGTGCGAACCTGGCGCAGATGAGCAAGCTGGGCATGCCGGTGCCTTACGGGTTCACGATCACGACAGAGGCTTGCAATCAGTATTATGCGGACGGCGAGAAGATCAACGATGAGATCTGCGCCGAGATCGAGACTTACCTGGGCAAGCTGGAGGAGCAGGCCGGAAAGAAGTTCGGCGATGTCGATGACCCGCTGCTGGTCTCCGTACGAAGCGGTGCCAGGGCGTCGATGCCGGGCATGATGGACACCATCCTGAACCTCGGCATGAACGATGAAATCTGCGACGCAGTCGCAAAACTGACGAATAATCCGCGCTTTGCGCGTGACCCTTACCGCCGCTTCATTCAGATGTTCTCGGACGTCGTGATGGAGCTGCCCAAATCCACCTTTGAGACCTTCATCGACCAGGTTAAG
>UQPV01000002.1 GCA_900543035.1 uncultured Solobacterium sp. | reverse complement strand
AAGCATGGTGTGAAAGGTCTCGGCCAGCGTGTAGATCTCGGCGCTGCCTTGCTTCAGGTGGACACGGCGGCTCAGGTCGTTTTCCTGCTGGATATTGCGGACGGTCTGGGTGATCTTTTCCACCGGGGACAAGGCCCTGCGGCTCATCAGGTAACCAGCGATCGCGCTGAAGACGATCAGCAGCGGGAACAGGATGAGCGCCAGCTGCATGATGAAGCGGAAGCTGGACTCTGCGTCCGTGATGGAGACGATGCCGCGCATCTGCAAGGTACCATAGTTTTCGACAGGAAAGCTCATATCGAGCACGAAGAAATCTACGCCGTCGGTATCGATGCGGCGGACATTTCCTTCTTCAACGGGCAGCGAAGCGTCAAAATCATAAGGGATCTTGCCATACAGCATCTGTCCGTCACGATCATAGACGGAGAGATAGACCCCGTCCTGGATCTCCAATAAGTCATTGTCATATTCTAATCGATCGTTGCGGTATTCTACGGAGTCGAAGGAGGAAGAGACTCGTTCTTCCAGCATGCTGCGGGTGCTGGTGAGGATCTCATTGCTGCTGAAGTAAAACAAGATGCCCAGGGTGATGCTGAAGATGACGACCATGATGACGCTGTATAGCAGCGTCAGCTTTGCTTTCAGTGAAAGCTGCTTCATGCGTCTGCCTTCAAGACATAGCCGGCTCCGCGCACGGTGCGGATCAGCTTGATGTCATGCCCTTCATCGATCTTTTTGCGCAGGTAGCGGATGTAGACGTCGATGACGTTGGACCCGCCGCTGTAATCATAGTTCCAGATGTGCTGCTCGAGCCGCTCTCGGCTGAGCACCGTGCCGGCATTCTGCATCATGTAGCTGAGCAGCGCATATTCCTTGGAGGAGAGCGTGATGTCTTTTCCAGCGCGCTGCACCTGATGCGTATCCAGATGCAGGATCAGATCACCGACTTGCAGGACGCTCGTCTTGTTTTGCAGGGGTGAGCGCAGCAAGACGCGCAGCCTTGCCATCAGCTCTTCATAGGCAAAGGGCTTGATGAGATAATCGTCGGCCCCGGCGTCGAGTCCCAGCACGCGGTCTTCGATGCTGTCCTTGGCCGTCAGCAGCAGCACCGGCACATGAGACCCATTGGCGCGTAGCTCTTTCAATACGCTGATGCCGTCTTTCTTTGGCATCATGATATCCAGCACGACGGCGTCATAGTCTGCCATGCGCAGATATTCCAGTGCTTCTTCGCCGTCATGACAACAGTCTACGCTGTAATGTTCCTTTCTCAGTTTCTGGGCGATCAATGCATTGAGATCGCGTTCATCATCTGCCACCAATATGCGCATGATGCTCCCTCCTCGTTCATTCAATCAGATTTTAACACAGAGCAGGGGAAGATGGCCATGGAAACGTCCGGATGAGACGTTTCATGCCACAGAATGCCGCGACTGTGTGAATCCGCTGCCTGCAGATTGAAATGCAAGGCAAATCCGCATATAATATTGTTATTATGCAGATGAGGAGGGAATATTCATGTTCGATCTGAATACCCTGATCTATGTGGCACCGGCCATCATCATCACGGTGACGCTGCATGAGTTGGCACATGGATGGGTTTCTTATAAATTCGGCGATCCCACGCCGAAGGAAGACGGTAGGCTGTCACTGAATCCGCTGCGTCATCTGGATCCGATCGGCACCATCGCCTTGCTGGTGGCGGGCTTCGGATGGGCAAAACCGGTGCATATCGATCCGCGATATTACAAGGATGCCAAGACCGGTGTCGTCTGGACGGCATTTGCAGGGCCGATGATGAATTTCATCATCGCTTTCATCGCCGTGTTTCTTTACAATTTGCTGCGGAATGGACTGTATGGCATGATGAGCACGCCATTGGCCGGCCATACAGAGACGGCTTTTCAGATCATGATCTATCTGATGAACCTGATGCTGTACACGGCGCTGATCTCGCTGGGCCAGGCGATCTTCAACCTGATCCCGCTGCCGCCGCTGGATGGCTCCAAGATCCTGTATGGCCTGCTTCCGGATTCCGTTTATTTCGGCATCATGAAGTATGAGAACTGGCTGAGCCTGATCCTGTTTGTCGTCCTGTTCAGCGGTGTGCTGGATGGTCCGCTGATCTCCATCCGCACCGTCATCTTCGATGGCATGAACAATCTTTGTGCCTTGATCTTATAAAACGCTTAAAATATGACAACGGACCGATCGCATCGTGCTTTCGGTCTGTTTTATTTGATCGCGCAGATGGGCAAACCGCCGCTGTTGGCTTTTCATCCTTTCACGAAACCATCTGCGAAAGATGGGAAAATCGGTGAACGATGTGTGCCATCAATGATCGTGACAGTGCCCCGATCGGCCGCATCCTTCCAGAGCGCATTTGTCCGCGCTCTTTTCCTTTATATATAGGGCGGGTTATATCGGATGGTGCGGACAGCTGAAACAGGATCGGCATGAACAGCTGTGTCAGCGGCACTGCGCGATCCGCTGTGTTGCTCAGCTCCTTGATCGATCTTGTGTCCTGCAGGGCTTTCGATCATCGGCATCAAGCGCGCCTCATGCAGGATGACCGCTTCTGTAAAGGGGGCCGCCTGAAAACGAGTGTGAAAAAATACAACAAAGTGCAAAATTTTACCATGGAAAACGAGATAGAGTGAAGGCATAAGGGATATTTGGGAAAGGAGAAACAGAATGAAGATCGTAAACCTATTGTTATCGGCCGTGATGGCTTCCACGATGATCGTTCAGGGCGCGGCGTTTGATGTGCAGGCCGCTGAGGGAGTAAGCGCGGAAGTCAGTGACGATGGCGCAGTCATCGGCAACGGCTATCTGACGCGCAGCTTCCAGATCGAAGACGGACATCTGCGCACCGAATCATTGCATAACCGGCGCATCGACCGCACGCTTGTCCCACAGGAGGGATCCGCAGATTTTGTGATCGAGACGCTGGCAGAGCCTCAGGGGGAAGAGGTCATTCCGACACAGGAGCTGAACCGCGGCGATTGGCGCGGAGAAGTGACGGGCACGGGCAGTGACCATGTGGAGGATGCGGCCAATCTGTTTGATGGCAGCGACGCCACAGAGACCGATTACTATGTCAATGGCACAGACTTTCCGTATACGCTGACGGTGGATCTGGGCACTTCACAGACCTTCCGGTCGTTTTCATTTCAGAAACGGCAGGGCAATGCCAATGTGCTCTGGGGCATCAATGGCACGGTCGGCAAATACCGCCTGCAGGTAAGCGAAGACGGAACTGAATGGATCGATGCCGGCAGCGGCGAATTCACCAGAGAGGATTACAATCTGCATGAGATTGACGGCATTTATAACATCGGCGATCTCGTATATGGCAGCTTTGATCAGGAATATACGGCGCGTTATGTGCGGCTGATCTCGGATTCCGGCGCGCTGAGCGATGAGAAGACCTTCAATGGCGCAGAATTTCGGCTGTACGCGGATCCTTATGTCGGACAGACGATGCCGCAGACGACGATCAGCTCTGCTGATCTGACGCTGGAGGATGCGCAAGCATCGGATACCGAAACAGGCGGAAAGCAGGAACATGCTGGATCGGACGATCGTAGCGGTGAAGCGTGTGCCGGCTGATCCGGAAGCGACGCAGGAAGAGGTCGATCAGGCGGTGCAGACGATGCAGACAGCCATCGACGGCCTGCAGCTGGTGGAAAACAGCACAGGCAGCACGACTGCCGATACGACGAATACCGCGGCAGCAGCACCGACGGCAGCGTTTGCCGGCATGCTGGCAGTATCCGCGGCAGCGATCCTGATGGTGAATAGGCGCCGTCATCAGGCAAAATGATGTGATCGATCCCGCAGGGCAGTCCCTGCGGGATCTGTTTTCAGCAGGATATTTCCCGGCAAACAGAGGCGTTGACAAAGCGCTTTCTGTTTTCTACGCAGGAAAGATCTGGGAATTTCATTTTCTTGAAACGCTGTTTCAGAAAAGATGTGAAAAGTTTGTGAAAAGCGCTTGAAATTATGTGTTAAAAATCTTATACTAGTATCATCAATTACGGCAATTGGTCTTGCGCCGCAGGGCGCATGCATGAAAAAAGGGAGCGAGAAAGATGAACAAGATTTCAAAGTTTCTGATGGCCGGTGTGATGTCACTCACCGTGCTTGCCGGATGCGGCAGCAATACCGGCGGTTCTGTTGAACTGCAGGAAGGGGATACCGTCAAGATCGGTCTGAACTACGAGCTGAGCGGAGGAACGTCCACTTACGGCATGGCCATGGATAAGGGCAGCCGTCTGGCAATCAAGCAGTACAATGAGAAAGAGGGACACAAGTACAATATCGAATATGTTTCCCTGGATAACAAGGGCGACAGCAGTGAAGCGATTTCTATCGCCACCAGAATGATGACGGAAGAGCAGGTTGCTTTTGTCGTCGGCCCGGCGACATCGACCGCGTCGATCGCTACTTATCCGGTAGCTGGTCAGAATCAGGTTCCGGTGCTGAGTCCGGCCGTTACGCAGAACGGCGGCATGATGAACGGCGATACGGCGTATGAATATGCATGGCGTGTCTGCTTCGAGGACAGCGCGCAGGCGAGCGCGATGGCGATCTATTCCTATCGTGACCTGGGCAAGCGCAAGGCGCTCATCTACCAGGATGTCAAGAATGACTATGCGACCGGTCTGGGAGAAGACTTCAAGAAGAAGTTCGAGGAGCTGGGCGGAGAAGTCGTTTCCGTAGAAAGCTATCAGCAGGGAGACACCGACTTCAACGCAGTCATCACCAACATCAAGAGCATGGATTTCGATGTGCTGTACATTCCGGGCTATTACAGCGAATCTGGCCTGATCATCAAGCAGGCGAGAGATGCCGGCATCACCCAGACGATCGTGGGACCGGACGGCATGGATTCGCCGAAGCTGATGGAGCTGGCCGGCGCAGCCAATCTGAACGATGTATACTTCACGACGGCATATACGACCGTCAACGCATCTGAGGAGCTGCAGAACTTCATTGAGTCATACAAGGCAGAATACAATGAAGAACCGGATATGTTCTCTGTACTGGCATTCGACGCCACCAACCTGGGCCTGCAGGCACTGGAAGAAGCCGGTGCGACCGGAGAGGCGCTCAACAACGCAATCGCGAACATGGAATTCACCGGACTGACGGGATCTTTCGGATTTGACGATGCACACACACCGACCAAGAAGGTGCTGGTCGTCCAGCTGGAAGACGGCGTTCAGGTGAACCCTGTCGAAGTGGATCCGAACTCTTAAGAGATGAATAAGCTTTGATCGATGTGGAGGAAGAGTTCTCTTTCTCCACATTTTTTCACTGATGGAAAGGGGAGAGTGACAACGTGACACAGTTTTTACAACAGCTGGTAAACGGGCTTTCGCTGGGAAGCATCTATGCGTTGATCGCATTGGGGTATACGATGGTGTACGGCATCATCAAGCTGATCAATTTTGCGCATGGAGACATTTACATGCTGGGTGCCTTTACGGCATTTTACGCGACGACGGTCTTTCATCTGAATTTCTTCCTGGCGCTGATCGTGGCCATGGTGCTGTGCGGCGTGCTCGGCGTGCTCATCGAGCGCATCGCCTATAAGCCGCTGCGGCATGCGACCAGGATCACCGCGCTGATCACCGCGATGGGCGTCAGCTATATCCTGGAGTATACGACGCAGTATTTCGCAGGCAGCGAGGTGAAGACATTCCCGGAGGATGTGCTCAACAACGCGGTATTTCAGATCGGCGGCATTCAGATCTCTCAGCAGCAGATCTACATCATCGCCGTCACGCTGATCCTGATGCTGGCGCTGACGTATATCGTCGGACGCACGCGGATGGGACGTGCGATGCGCGCGGTCAGCGTGGATGAAAAAGCGGCAGAGCTGATGGGTATCAGCGTGGACCGCACCATTTCCTTTACCTTTCTGCTGGGCAGCGTGCTGGCCGGCGCGGCCGGTGTGCTGGTCGGTGTCTATTATAATTCCATCAATCCGCTGATGGGCATGGTTCCGGGCCTGAAGGCCTTCATCGCAGCCGTATTCGGCGGCATCGGCATCATCCCGGGCGCCATGATCGGCGGCTTTGCGATCGGCATTGCGGAAACGATGGTCGTGGCCTATGGCTCAAGCCTTTACCGCGACGCCATCGTCTATGTCATCCTGATCCTGATCCTGATCATCAAGCCGGCGGGCCTGCTGGGCAAGAACGTGAAAGAGAAGGTGTAGGGCTATGCTGAAACGATATTTTTCCAAGACCAATCTGTGCTGGATCGCCTTGGCTGCCGTCGTCTTCACCGTGGTCACCGTGCTGATCAATGCCGGTCTGCTGGGCAGCTATTATCAGATCACTTTATACAACATCTGCATCAACATCATCCTGGCGGTCTCGCTGAATCTGATCATCGGCATCTGCGGCCAGTTCTCTCTAGGCCACGCGGGCTTTATGTGCATCGGCGCTTACAGCGCTGCCATCATGGTCAAGAGCATGCCGAACATGGGCGGATTTGCCATCGGCATCGTCATCGGCCTGATCATTTCCGCGATCGCGGCGCTCATCGTCAGCATTCCGACGCTGCGTCTGCGCGGAGACTATCTGGCCATCGCCACCCTGGGCTTTTCAGAGATCATCCGCATCGTCGTGCTGAACATGGAGATCACCAATGGCGCAGCCGGCATCACGGGCATCCCGCAGCTGACCAGCTGGCCGCTGCTGTTCATCGTCATGGTGCTCAGCATCATGATCGTGACCAATTTCGGCCGCAGCAGACAGGGACGCGCCTGCATCAGCATCCGCGAGGATGAGATCGCATCTGAGGCGATGGGCGTCAACACGACGAAATACAAGACGCTTGCCTTTGTCATCGGCGCCATGCTGGCCAGCGTGGCCGGCGCGCTGTATGCCTGCAACTTCTTTGTCATCCAGCCGGATCTGTTCAACTTCAACAAATCGATCGACATCCTGGTCATGGTCGTATTCGGCGGCATGGGATCGATCACCGGCAGCCTGATCGCCGCGATCTTCATCGGCATCCTGAATACCGTGCTGCAGAGCTTCTCCAGCATCCGTATGATCATCTACGGTCTGGCGCTGGTCGGCATCATGATCTTCAGACCGGGCGGTTTGCTGGGCACGAAGGAGTTCACCTTCTCCGCGCTGTTCAAGCGGCGGAAAAAGAAAGGCGGGGAGAAAGAATGAGCCTGCTTAGCGTAAAGCATCTGACGAAAAACTTCGGCGGTCTGTGTGCCGTCTCTAACGTCAGCATGGAAATCAACGAACATGAGCTGATCGGTCTGATCGGTCCGAACGGCGCCGGCAAGACGACATTGTTCAACCTGCTCACTGGCGTCTATGAGCCCAGTGAGGGAAGCATCGAACTGAATGTGGATGGAAAGATGACGGAGATCGGCGGCATGAAGCCATACCGCGTCACACAGATGGGGCTTTCCCGGACTTTCCAGAACATCCGCCTGTTCAAGAACATGACCGCCTTGGAAAATGTCAAGGTGGCCATGCATAAAGATATCCAGTATGGAACGCTTGCCGCCATCCTGCGCCTGCCTTCCTATTACCGGGAGGAAGAGCGTGTGCAGAAGCAGGCCGAAGAGCTGCTTCGGGTGGTCGGATTATACGAGAAGCGCGATGAGCGTGCCAGCAATCTGCCTTATGGCGAACAGCGCCGTCTGGAGATCGCCCGCGCGTTGGCTGCCGATCCGAAGATCTTGTTCTTGGATGAGCCGGCAGCCGGCATGAATCCGCAGGAGACCGCGGATCTGACCGCGCTGATCCATCAGATCAAGGATCAGTTCAACGTGACCATCGTGCTGATCGAGCACGACATGTCGCTGGTGATGAACATCTGCGAACGCATCTATGTGCTGGATTATGGAAAGTGCATCGCCAACGGCGCACCGGAAGAGATCCAGAACAACGAGTTCGTCATCCGCGCTTATCTCGGGGAGGAAATCTGATATGGCTATGCTGGAAGTAAAGGACCTGAATGTGCATTATGGCGTGATCCATGCGCTGAAAGGCATCAGCATGGAGGTACGCGAAGGAGAGATCGTGGCATTGATCGGCGCCAACGGCGCCGGCAAGACGACGCTTCTGCATGCCATCAGCGGCATCCAGAAGAAATCAGGCGGGGACATCCTGTTTGAGGGGGAATCGCTGAATAAGGCCGGCGCCCGCAAGATCGTCAGCCTGGGCATCACGCAGGTGCCGGAAGGCAGACGGATCTTCTCCGGCATGAGCGTATATGAAAATCTGATGATGGGGGCGTTCCTGCGCAGGGACAAAGAGGGAATCAAGGCAGATCTGAAGAACATTTACAGCCGTTTCCCGATCCTGGAAAAGCGCAGCACGCAGGATGCCAGCACTCTGTCTGGCGGTGAGCAGCAGATGCTTGCTATGGGGCGCGCGCTCATGGCTCGCCCTAAGATCCTGCTGCTGGATGAGCCGAGCATGGGCCTGGCGCCGATCCTGGTCAAGGAGATCTTCCATATCATCCGGGAGATCAATGAGCAGGGGACGACGATCCTGCTGGTCGAGCAGAATGCCCGCATGGCGCTGTCTGTCGCAGACCGCGCCTATGTCATGGAGACCGGGAACATCGTGCTGAGCGGGACAGGCGAAGAGCTCGCGCAGAGCCCGGAGATCCAGAAAGCGTATTTGGGAGGTTGATCGCATGTTTGTAAGAGACAATATGACCAAAGATCCGGTATGCATCACGCCGGATCAGACCATCAGCCAGGTCGTGGACCTGATGAGTGAAAAGAAGCTGCACCGCTTGCCGGTCGTACAGGGCAAGCGTATCGTCGGCCTGGTGACAGAAGGGACCATCTCGGCCAGCGGCGCCAGCAAGGCGACGAGCCTGAGCATCTATGAGCTGAACTATCTGCTGTCCAAGACGACCGTGGATACGATCATGATCCGCAATGTGGTCACCATCCAGGAGGATGCGCTCATGGAAGATGCGGCCATGACGATGCTCAAGAACGACATCGGCTGTCTGCCGGTCGTGGATGCCAACGGAGAGATCAGCGGGATCCTGACCCAGAACGACGTATTCAATGCCTTTCTGGAGATCCTCGGCTACCGTGAAGAGGGCAGCCGCATCATCATCGGCGTGAAGGATGAGCTGGGCGCCATCGGAGAGATCTCCAAAGTGTTCGTCCGCAATCACTGCAACATCACGCACATCGGTGTGTATCGAAATGAAAACGGCCAGGCGGACATCATCTTCCGCATCGATTCTTTCGAGACGGCAGCGCTGGAAAAGGATCTGGAGGACAGCGGATATCAGGTGCTCAGCGTGATCCATCATCATCGTTAAGACTGCTCATCTGCCGTGAATACGTTTTTGCGGCAGATTCTTTATTGTGTATACACGTGTATATGAATCGCGGACAATTTTTGCGGATTGTAAATCATTGTTGTACAAAAGGAAACAAATGTAAGAATTTGTGGGATTTTGATGTAAAAAGTTTGCACACAATTATTGAAAACTTTCATTAAATGGTGTAGACTTTACACATATTTAGAAAAGGAATTGGTGATGTATGTTTAAGTATGTGCTGAAACGTGTCTTGATCGGTTTCGTCACTCTGTTCGTGCTTGGCAGTGCCACCTTCTTTTTGATGAAAGCGACACCAGGCTCTCCGGTCAATGGTGAACGTTTTAAATCAAAAGAGGCACAGGAACTGGCTATCATTCGTTACGGACTAGATAGACCGGTCTTTGAACAGTATACCATGTATCTGAATAACCTCGCACACGGCGACCTGGGCGAATCTTATGTCAAGGAAGGCGTATATGTCGACAAGACGATCGCGGATACGTTCCCGGTCACGGCGCGCCTGGGCGGGGTCGCGTTCCTGTTCGCGCTCGTCGTGGGCATCACGTTGGGTACGACCGCGGCGCTGTCTAAGCGCAAATGGGTGAATAACGTCTGTATGTTTGTTGCGACCATCGGCGTCAGTGTTCCTTCATTCCTGCTGTCGATGTTTTTGATCATCATTTTTGGTGTGGAGCTCAGGCTGCTGCCCTTTGTCGGGCTGCGCACTCCGGCCAATTATGTGCTTCCGGTCATTGCGCTTTCGCTTTATCCGATCTCGATGATCGCCCGCCTGACCCGCAGCTCGATGCTCGAGGTCATGAAACAAGATTATATCATTCTCGCGCGTTCCAAAGGAACATCGTATAAGATGGTCGTCATCAAGCACGCATTGAAAAATGCCATGCTTCCGGTCGTCACGTATGCCGGTCCGGCATTCGCATTCATGTTGACGGGAAGCTTCGTCGTCGAGACGATTTTCTCCATTCCTGGTACCGGTAAGGAATTTGTCTCTAATATTTCCAATCGTGACTACCAGATGATCATGGGTCTGACGTTGTTTCTGGGCGCTTTGATCATTACGTTCAATATCATTACCGATATCGTTGCGGCGATGATCGATCCGCGCATCAAGCTGAAGTAAGAGAGGGGGATGCGGATGTTTAAGAAAAAGAAAGAAGCTGCTCCCACGCTTGTGGCCGCTGAGTCTGCGGCAAAGACAGCTGTATTTGAACCGACTCCCGAGATGTTTGAAAAGCTGGATGAGTCCAGCAAGAACGCGGAAAAGATCGCTTATGAAAGCAAGACTTATTTTAAAGATGCCTGGGGACGGTTCAAACAGAATAAACTGGCGATGGTCGGGCTGATCTTCCTGGCCATCATGATCATGCTTTGCATATTCGTTCCGCTTTTTTCGCCATATACGTATGACGGACAGGACCTCGCGCATATGAATGAGATGTCTTCTTTGGCGCATCCGATGGGAACGGATTATCTAGGTCGCGATCTTCTCGTGCGCGTCATGATGGGCGGACGGATCTCGCTGGTCGTCGGCTTTGCGGCCGCAGCGATCTCTCTGGTGATCGGCGTGACCTATGGGGGCATCGCGGGATATTGCGGCGGCAAAGTGGATATGGTGATGATGCGCATCGTCGATGCGATGTATTCCATTCCGGATATGCTCTATATCATTTTGATCACGGTCGTGCTCGAACCGAGCATGGGCTCTATCTTGCTTGGTATCTGTATTTCCAGCTGGATGGGCATGGCGCGTCAGGTGCGTACACAGGTCATGACGCTGAAGGAACAGGAATTCTCTCTCGCAGCCTTTGTGCTTGGCGCCAGCCGTAAGCGGATCTTGTTCAAACATCTGGTCGTCAACAGCATGGGTCCGATCATCGTATCGGTCACGCTGCTGGTGCCTAGCGCTATCTTCAATGAAGCGTTCTTGGGCTTTTTGGGTATTGGTATCCCAGCGCCTAACGCCAGCTGGGGAACCTTGGCCAATGATGCCAAACGCTTTTTGACGACAGCGCCGATGCAGGTCATCTGGCCGACGCTGGCGATCTGCTTGACGATGTTGGCATTGAACTTTATCGGCGATGGTCTGGGCGACGCCCTTGACCCGAAGAAGAAGTAGGAGGAGTGATTGAAATGGCAATGTTGGAAGTAAATCACCTGACTACCGAATTTACGACTGAAAACGGCATCGTGCGGGCCGTACGTGATGTCAGCCTGCATGTAGAAAAAGGTGAAGTGCTTGGAATCGTCGGTGAATCCGGCTCTGGAAAGAGCCAGACGATGTTTTCCGTCATGGGTCTGCTTGCCCGTAACGGTAAAGTCAGTGAAGGTTCGATCAAGATCGACGGTGAGGAGATCTCTCCGGCGGTCATCACAGACAGCAAAGAATATGAAAGCAAGATGGACCGCATTCGCGGCAATGATATGGCGATGATCTTTCAGGATCCGATGACATTCCTGAATCCGGTGCTGCGTATCCAGACCCAGCTGATCGAGCCGATCATCAATCATAATCCAGGAATTTCAAAGAAAGAAGCAATCGAACGTGCGATCGAATTGATGCGCAAGGTCGGTATTCCTTCTCCGGAAACACGGATCAGACAGTATCCGTTCCAGTTCTCCGGCGGTATGCGTCAGCGCATCATCATCGCGATCGCGCTGGCATGTGACCCGAAGCTCATCATCGCCGATGAGCCGACGACCGCACTGGATGTGACCATCCAGGCACAGGTGCTGGAACTCATCAGCAATCTTAAGGATGAGATCGACTCCAGCATCATCATGATCACGCATGACCTCGGCGTCGTGGCAAGCATTTGCGACCGCATCGCGATCATGTATGGCGGCAAGATCGTCGAACAGGGAACGACGGATGAGATCTTCTATGATCCCAAGCATCCGTATACAAAAGGCCTGCTCAGCTGTATCTCCAATCCGGAAGAGCTGGAGCGCAAAGAGCTTCACCCGATCCCAGGATCTCCGCCGGATCTGTTAAACATCGCAGACAACTGTCCGTTTGCGGACCGCTGTGAAAATGCGATGAAAGTATGCAAGATGGCCATGCCGGAAATGAAGCAGTTCAGCGATACGCATATCTGCAGCTGCTGGCTCAATCATCCGATGGCACAGGGAAAGGGAGGTGCTGTCCATGAGTGAGGAAAACATGGTGGAACCGATCCTGAAAGTAGAGGATCTGAAAGTACATTTCCATGCCGGAGGCGGACTTTTTTCCAAGAAGAAAGTGGTGAAGGCCGTAGACGGCGTCAGCTTCGAGATCATGCCAGGTGAAACGTTCGGTCTGGTCGGGGAAAGCGGCTGTGGTAAAAGTACGACCGGAAGGGCTATCGTAAAGATCTATAATCCGACATCGGGGAAGATTTATTATAAGGGAGAAGATATCACGCACATCAAAGGCAAGGAGCTGAAAGACTTCCGCCAGAATGTGCAGATGATCTTCCAGGATCCATATGCGAGCCTCAATCCCCGTATGACGGTCGGTGAGATCATCCGAGAACCGATGGATATCCACAATATCTACAAAACGAAAGAAGAACGCGAGAATCGCGTGCGTGAATTGCTGGAGATCGTCGGACTGAAGCCGGACCATATCCGCCGTTATCCACATGAGTTCTCTGGTGGTCAGCGCCAGCGTATCGGAATCGCCCGCACATTGGCGCTGCGTCCGAAGTTTATCGTCTGTGATGAACCGATCTCTGCGCTGGATGTATCTATCCAGGCGCAGGTCATCAACCTGCTGGAACATATCCAGAAGGAGATGGGCATCTCGTATCTGTTCATCGCGCATGATCTGAGCATGGTCAAACATATCTCTGACCGTATCGGCGTCATGTACTTAGGTCACTTGGTAGAGGTGGGAGATAGTGATGATGTCTATCATCGCCCGCTTCATCCATATACACAGGCATTGCTCTCCGCGGTTCCAATCCCGGATCCAAAGACTGCCCGTGAAAAACAAAGGATCGTATTGGAGGGGGAATTGCCAAGCCCGATCGATCCGCCGAGCGGATGTGTGTTCCGCACACGCTGCCCGAACGCCACTGAAAGATGTGCACAGGCTAAGCCGCCGACCGTCAAAGTCGGCAACCGCCTCGTCTCATGTTTCATGTACGATGAAAACTAGGAAATCTAAGAAAGGAGAAAAGTTATGAAAAAAATCTTAGCTTCCACAGCCGCGCTGGCAATGGTCGCAACGACTCTTGCGGGATGCGGCGGCAGCGGCGAGATCACCGCTGAATCTGGCAAGACCAATCTGACAGTCGCAGTGGGAGGAGACTTTGCGCTGCCAGATCCGGCTATTGTCGATGACTCCATCACCGCAAACGTCCTGGCACAGTGCTACGAAGGTCTGTACAAGCTGGACAGCGCAGGAACGGTCGTACCGAACCTGGCTACCGATCTTCCAGAAATCAGTGCAGATGGTCTGACGTACACGATCACCCTGAAAGATGGTCTGACTTGGAGCGATGGCTCTGCGCTGACTGCAAACGATTTCGTATGGTCATGGAAGCGCGCGATGACGACACAGGGATATTACACGAACTTCATGTATAATTATATCGAAGGTACGACTCACATGACCGAAGTCAATGGTAAGCAGAAAGAAATGCCGTATACCGATATGGCTGATCTGGACGCAAACATGGGCGTCGAGGCATTGGATGATACGACCATCCAGATCAAGCTGAAGATGTCAGCGCCTTACTTCACTTCCATGCTGGCAAATACCGTATTCTATCCGGTCAAGCAGTCTGAGGTAGGCAGCGATGTATCTAAGTCTGAATGGGCACAGAACGCTTCTGAAGAAGATCCGATCGTTACCAATGGTCCGTTCAACATCACCAGCGTAAATATCAAGGACACCATTACGCTGAGCAAGAACGAAAATTACTATGAAAAAGACGAAGTTAAGCTGGAACAGATCGACTTCAAAGTCATGAGCGACCTGGATGCTGAGACGCAGGGATTCCAGTCTGGCGAAGTAGATTTTGCTACCGCTGTCAATGTTACGCAGGTCAACGGCGACGAGATGCTGAAGGAGCACGTTTATGCGATCGATCCGTTCGTATGTAACTACTACGTGCTGGTCAACGCCGGTAATGAAAACGATGGCTCTACACCGGGTCTGGAAGCGTTGAAAGATCCGGAGATCCGCCAGGCAATTTCCATGGGCATTGGCCGTGATGCAGCACGTACCGCTTACGGATACGGGGATGACTATTCTTATGATCTGTATGGTATGATTCCGAAGGGCATCCCGGATGCAGAAGGCAATGATTTCCGTACTGAAGGCGGAGACATCGCTAGCGACAATGTCGAAGAAGCAAAGAAGATCATGGAATCTAAAGGCTATAACGCTGACAATATGTTAACGATCGAGTACAAGTATAACAACTTGTCTACACATAAGGCAGTTGCTGAAGCAATGCAGAATTCCCTGAAAGAGATCTATGTCAATCTGGAGCTCGTCGGTGAAGAGAAAGAAGCATTCTTCGCTGACCGTGACAATGGTAAGTTCGAGCTGGCTCGTCACGCCATGACTGCTGACTATCTGGATCCGATGGGGTACTTGTCCATGAATATCGGTTCTACTACTTTGGGGAACACAACTGATGATGCTGAGTTCGAAAAGATGGTCAATGATGCGAACTTGTTGAGCGGCCAGGAGCGCATGAATGCGATGCACGAAGCCGAGAAGTATCTGGTCGGACAGGGTTATGTCATTCCGCTGTTCGGATATACTGAACCGTTCCTGAAGGTCAAGAACCTGACCGGCATCACTTCTTCTCCGGAAGGTCACTATGATCTGAGCCGTGCTTATTTTGAATAATTCATGATAAGCTCTGTGCCTATCTGCGGATAGGCACATGAAATAAAGCACACAGGAAACTGTGTGCCTTATTTCATGTGAAGGAGGAAACTTATGAAGATCAGAAGTGTAAAAGAGCAGTATGAACAGCGCAACATCTGCCTGCGCGAGCGCCTTGAGCAGATCCTTCCGCAAGTGATGAGAGAGAGCGAAGCGGACCTGTGGCTGCACGCCTCGAAAGAGTACCATGAAGACCCGACCTTCCGCGCGCTGACCCCGGCTGATTACCCGACCGCCCGCCGTGTGACGATGTTCGCCTTCGTCAAAGACGGAGATGAAGTGATCCGCTATTCTCTGAGCATGCCGGACGCTCACCTGGAAGAATTCTACACCCCATATTGGAAATTCGGACAGGAAAGCCAGCTGGATGCCTTGAAGCGGTTGCTGGAACAATATGATCCCCAGAAGATCGCTATCAATGCTTCCGCCAATTTTGCCTTTTGCGATGGACTGAGCATGGGCATCTATACCGAATGGATGAAAGCGCTTGATGAAAAATGGCTGGACCGCATGATCAGCGACGATCATCTGGGCATCAAGCTGATGGAACGCCGCACACCGACAGAGCTGAAGCTGCTTCCGGAAGTCGTCGAAGCCGCGTTTTCCGTCATGAATGCCATGTATACGCCGGAGCAGGTCATCCCAGGCAAGACGACGACCAAAGATCTGGAATGGTTCATGATGCAGTCTGTAAAGGATATGGGACTGGATTACTGGTTTGAGCCGACCATGGATCTGCAGCGCGAAGGAGAAGCGGGAGAGCGGATCACCGGCGTCATCCAGCGCGGCGACCTGCTGCACTGCGATTTCGGTATCCGTTATATGAACATGTGTACGGATACTCAGCGCCTGGCCTACGTGGCACGGGAAGGTGAAATCGAAGTGCCGGAAGATCTGCGCAACGGGATGAAAGTAAACAATCGTTTTCAGGATATCGTGCGTGAAAACATGAAACCAGGACGCACAGGCAACGAAGTGCTCATGGCTGCGCTGGATCAGGCCAAGGCCGAAGGCATCCAGGCCACACTGTATTCTCACCCTTGCAACATGTATGGACATGGTCCCGGCCCGACCATCGGGTTATGGAATCAGCAGAGCGTGATCCCGGTGAAAGGTGATATCGAGCTCGATGTGAACACGACCTATGCCTTGGAGCTCAATGTCAAAGTGCCTTGCAAGAACAAGGATTATTATATTTACACTGAAGAAACTGTATTGTTGGACGAAAATGGTGTACACTTCCTGTATGAAGGAAGGGATCAGATCACGCTGATCCGCTAAGGAGGGAAAATGATGAGCAAAGGAACCCTGTTGGTGTTGACGGGCGCAAGTAGCGTTGGCAAAGCTGTGATCCGCGAGCAGCTGCTGAATGATCCGTCCATGAAGCTGTTTTATTCTATCTCCATGACGACCAGACCGCAGAAATCAGAGGAAAAAGACGGTGTCGATTATTATTTCGTCGATCAGAAGACGTTTGCTTCCGCGGTGCGCAATCATGAACTTCTGGAATACACTCAATTCGATGGCTATTACTATGGCACACCGTTAGCGTACATCGATTTCCTGCTGCGCATCGGCAAGAACGTGCTGCTGGAAGTGGAGGCACAGGGCGTCGGACAGATCAAGCTGAAATATCCGGAAGCATTGGCAGTCTTTGTCATGCCGGAGAGCATGGAGGAGCTGGAGCGTCAGATCAGGGCACGCTATAATGATACGGCAAGCGCAGACCTGCGTGTAAACAAGGCAAGCATGGAGATGGAGCTTTCCGGTCTGTTCCGCCATCAGGTCAAGAATACCGACCCGGACAAGGCCAAAGAGGATATCCGCGTCATGATGCAGGAGCATCAGTCCAAACAGCAGACGCGCAAGGGAACAGCCGTTGAAAACTGAACAAGTGAAAAAGGGAGTCTTCTATCTGCTGGTGACTTCCTTTCTCTTTTCCACCCAGCAGGCATTGGGCAAAGTGCTGTATTATCTGTCGACTTTTGAGCGGACCTTTTATTTTTCACTGGTAGCGGCCATCATCATCGGCCTGCTGTGCAAGTGGAAAAAGCAGCCGCTCATCGGCGGCGATCTGAAGCTGATCGGCCTGCGCTCTTTGTTTGGTTATCTGTCCACCGTGCTGCTGTTTCTGGCCGCGACACAGACTTATCCCGTGGCCAATATCTCGCTGCTCAGCTCCACGTCCACCATCTTTGCACTGCTGGCTGCGGTGATCTGGCTGAAAGAGCATATGGCAAGAGGGCAGGTGCTGTCCGTATTCATCGCCTTTGCCGGCATCCTCCTCATCCTGCGGCCGACCGGCGGCTTTATCGAAGCGGAATCACTGGCTGGATTGGGCGCCGGGTTCTTTGCCGGACTGGCCTATACGGTTGTCAGAAAGCTCAAAGATGAATCCCCGTTTACGATCACGTTCTGCTTCATGAGCTTCAGCGTCATTGCGTCATTGCCTTTCGTGCTCATGCAGGGATTCAGCCCGCTTGGCTTAAAAGAGATCGCGGTGCTTATCCTGACCGGCGCGGTCTGCGCAGCAGCTCAGTATTTTCTTTCAGTGGCATACAGCTATGCGCCATCGACCAAGATCTCTGTTTATCTGTACTCGCAGAACTTGTTTGCCTTTATCCTTGGCATCTTGTTCTTTCATGAACTGCCGGATTGGCTGTCGATCGTTGGAGGCTGCCTGTTGATCGGCGCCGGTATATTGAATTTTATCAGCGGGCGCGAAGCCCAGAGGAGGCTGTCACATGACATATGATCAAAAGAATAAGATGAAACCAGCTTTCCGCACCTTTGAGGGCGGACTGTTTGCAGAAGTTGAAAAAGCCGATGTGGGAGACGGATTTGAACGTCTGCAGGAAAACGGCGTAGATATGATGAGCTGGGCAGATCCGTTCATGCCCGATGCCGCCGTGCCTGAACATGTCAAGCAGGCTGCGCTGCAGGCGATGCGCGATCCGATCGCCTCGCATTACACTGCGCCGGTCGGCAATACCCGGCTGCGCAAGCAGATCGCCAAACGCTGGAGGAAGCGCTATGGAATGGACCTTGATCCTCAGCGCAATATCCTCATCACACCGGGCAGCGACAGCGCCTTGTATTTTGCGATGCTGCCCTTTATCGAAGCCGGGGATGAGGTCATCGTCTGCACCCCGTGCTATCCCAACAATCTGCAGAATATCCAGATGATGGGCGCAAAGGCCGTCTGCTGCGAGCTGATGCCGGAGGATGGCTATCAGATCCGCGGTGAAGCGCTGGAGGCCTGTGTGAGCGAGAAGACCAAGATGATCGTGCTCACCCATCCCAATAACCCGACGACGACCGTCTTTGACCGCGAGTCGCTGGAGGCTGTCCGCAAGACAGTATGCAGACACGATCTCATCCTCGTCGTCGATCAGGCGTTTGAAGACTTTACCTTTGAGCGCGAGATGATCGCTCCGGCATCCATGGAGGGAATGTTTGCACATACGATCACCGTCTGCTCGACGTCCAAGGGATATGGTCTCAGCGGGTATCGGGTAGGATACATCATCGCTGAGGATGTGTTCATGGATGTCTATTACGGCTGTGCCGTCAGCGTCATCGGCGCCACCAATACGGTCTCACAGCTGGCCGTGCTGGCCGCTATGGAGGATGAGTCGTTCATGCAGGAATTTGAGGCTGCCTATGACTGGCGGCGCCATCAGGCCGCAGAGATCCTCTCTGGCATCCCCGGCGTACAGATCCAGCTGCCGCAATCCGGCTTCTTGTGCTGGGTCGATGTCAGCGGACTGGCAGACAGCAGCGCGGTCTGCGCGCGCCTGCTCAGCGATGCCCGCGTCAGCGTCAATGACGGTAAGAACTATGGACCGGGCGGAGAAAAAGGTTTCCGCATCGTCTTAGGCGTATACCGCGACAATGAGCGGGTAAGACAGGGATTGCTGCGCATCCGTGAAGTACTGCTGCAGATGGCGCAGGAAAAAGGGCTGAGCGTTCAATGATGTTCATCGAGATGAGAGGCGCTTCTAAGCAGAAGCATCGCTCATCTTGTTTTTTTCTAAGATCTGGAGTGCATGTTGAGGAAATGATTTGGAGTTTTATATGAAATTGGTTCTTTTCCTTTCGGGCTCCATTACGCGTGAGACCGCACAAAAAGAAGTGGAAATTGTGTCAAATGCAAGATGGCCTGGGAAATGAGTTTTCTTATGGCAAAAGCCAGATAGTGTTAAATTGAGAATGATGAACCTGAAAAAGGTACTGGACAAAATGCCCCAGTACCTTCTTCTGTTAAAATTAGCTTTCAGTTGTCAGATTCGTACTTTACACCTTATGGTGCTTGAATTAGAACAATGTTGTTGTTCCGAGCAAAAAATCAATCAGGTTGCAATGATAAAATCCGCTGTTATCGTAAAAGTTATGAGGAATATCCATACGGATTACCATTTTCTTAAAGAAATCTCCTGTGAGTTTTAAGGATCGTAATTCAGTTTCTGCTTTCTGTTCCGTATCCATCTGATAAGCAGACTGAATATAGATGCGGCGGTCACCATCGTTCACAACAAAATCAATTTCACGCTGGATTCGCTCGTCATTTTTTCGTTCCGTGACCACACCGACATCTACGGAATAACCGCGTTTCACCAATTCATTATAGATGATATTCTCCATGATATGACCTGGATCATACTGTCTATAATTTAAACGGGCATTGCGAAGCCCCAGATCAGTGTAGTAATACTTATTGGGATAATTAAAATAAGTTTTTCCTTTTACATCATATCTTCTGGCCCTTTCTATTAAGAAGGCATCCATAGTGTGAGTGAGATAAGAGGAAACCAAATGATTGCTGACAGGTTCGTGCCGCATAGAAGTCAAAGCATTTGCAATGTTAGTCGGATTGGTGAGAGAACCAATTTGTGATGCAATAAAATCCAGAATGGCGTTCAAAATATCTTCCCGTTCCAATTTGTTGCGCTCTACAATATCTTTCATATAGAGTTCTTCATATAGATTGGAGAGGTAGGCTTTCTTATCTTTTTCATCCTCCAAAGCAACAATGCGAGGCATTCCGCCGTAAAGCATATATTGATCCAACGCAGTTTTCTTTTCGCCGCCAACATAGGCATAGAACTCGTCAAATGACAGCGGATACACATGGATCTGTGTGGCTCTGCCACGGAACTCTGTGGCAATATCTTTGGAAAGCATTTTGGAGTTGCTTCCTGTCACATAGACATCCAGGTTTTTATATGCCTTCAATTCGTTGAGCATATCGTAGATGGTAACTTCAATTCCGGCGTTTTCTTTATCCTTTACTTTAATTGTGAACTGAACCTCATCTATAAATAAGTAGAACTTCTCGTCTTTTCTGGCGCTTACGATAGAATCTACATAGTCACAGAGAGTAATGGGATTGCGGTATTTATAGTTTCTTCGTTGGTCAAGTTCCAGACGGATAATTTGTTCTTCTTTTATCCCCTGGGAAAGAAGGTGCTCATAAAATAGGTCAAAGAGAAGTACTGATTTCCCACAGCGATGGATTCCAGTGATCACTTTAATTTTACCATTCCACATATTGTGAATCAGGCGGTTCAAATAATAATCTCGCTTAATCATAAGATCACCTCTAACTTTTGCCGTATATGGCATAAGTTTGTTATGCACGAACGCGGCGAGACTATGCATAGAAGATAGCATTATCGGCGTTTGATGCGGATCTTTGATGAAAAAGCACGGGATTTAACATCAAGAATGCGTAAGATCTGCTTAATGAGCGTCTCATGTAATTGTTGGAAACATCATGCATATAAATCTTTTGTTCCTGAATCATGGTTATCCTAAATGAGAGGTGACATATGAAAAAGGTAAACATGATCTTCAGAGAAAAGAAACCATTATTCTGGATGGCGCTGGCTTTTGTCATGATGATCGGTGTATTGTCGCTCTGTGTCTGGCCATTGTTTTCCCGGCTGAGCGCTGATCAGGCATTGTGGCAGGATCTGATGCGCCATCCATTGCTGGCACAGGGGGCGATGAGCGTCGTCATGGCTTTGCAAGTCGTGCTTGCGTTTTTGCCGGGGGAACCGGTCGAATTGCTGTGCGGATATTTGTTTGGCACCATCGGCGGCATGGCCGTATGCGTGATCGGTTCGATGATCGGCTCTGCTTTGATCTTCTTGCTCGTGCGCAAGCTGGGAGAAAAGGCGGTGCTGCGCATGTTTCCGCAAGAGAAGGTGGAAGAGCTGGCGTTCTTGAAACACAAGGAAAAACTCGTGGGCCTGCTGTTCATCATCTTTCTCATCCCAGGAACGCCGAAAGATATCCTGACGTATTGCATGCCGCTGACCGATATCCGCTTCTCCTCATTTCTGCTCATCACCGGTCTTGCGCGCATCCCTTCCATCATCACGAGCACGATGGGGGCATCGACGTTTCGCATGGGCGAATACGGGATCATGGCGGCGGTGCTGGGGATAACGGCGCTTCTGTCATTGGGCGGACTGTGGCTGTACCGATACATCTTTGTGCATAAAAAATAGTTTTCCTGAATCTTTTTTTCGCTGGATCCGGTTGTACAATAGAGAGGATGCAGGAGGGATAGCAGTGAGCGATCAGGAACTCATCGCGCAGATCCGCGGCGGCGACAAAGAGAGCATGCAGACGCTGATCGAACGATATTATGATGACATCTACCGGTTCATCCGGTATAAATGCGGCAACGCGGATCTGTCTTATGACCTTACGCAAGAGACGTTTCTGCGCTTCATCCGCTATTTTCACTCATATGTGGAAAAAGGAACGTTCCGCAGCTATCTGTTCCGCATTGCCATGAATGTGATCAATGATCATTTTCACCATATGTGTGAGCGGGATATGCAGCCGCTGGAGGAAGAAAATATACGGGATGCGGTCAGCGTATCCGAAGATATCCATGAGCGCATGCTGGTGGAACATCTGCTTGCGCAGCTGCCTTCCTATCAGCGGGATGTGCTGGTGCTGAAATATCAATATGGGCTGAAGGCCAGAGAAATCGCATGCATCGTCAATGAAAAGGTACCGACCGTAAAGTCAAGGATCCGTCAGGGGCTGGCCAGGCTCAGGGAGATCATGAGAGAGGAGGAACGAGGATGAAACCAGAAGAACAGCTGCTCAGCGGTCTGCTTGATCATATCCAGATCGATGAGACGCGCAAGCAAGAACAGATCCATCTGCTCATGCAGGAGGCGGCACATATGGAGCCGCAGCCAAAAAAGAGCCTGCTGGCGCAGATCCTCGTCCAGAGCGGTTATCTCAGTCGCTGGATGCTCATCATTCAAGCAGCGTTTCTGGCGCTGGGGCTGCTTTTGCTCAGCGGCGAAGAATACAGCGGCATCCCGCTTCAGGCCGTGCTCATCCTGGTTCCCTTTGGCGGCATGATCCTGGCCGCGCTGGATGCGGCCGAGGTGCATAAGAGCTATAAATACCAGATGTGGGAGATCGAGGCTTCCTGCGCCAACAGCCTGCGTGAGGTGATGCTGCAGCGGCTGCTGCTGTCCGGCGGGATCACGACCTTCATCCTGATGCTGCTTGCCGCGTTTGCCTCGGTGCAGCTGCGCATCAGCCTGATCCAGCTGCTCAGCTTCTTCCTGTCGCCGTTTCTGCTGGTGACCGGCAGCTATCTGTATCTGCTCAGACACCTGCGCGGACGGATGAATGAGATGATCCTGCTTGCCGCCGTGATTCTGTGCGGCATGGGCCTGATGCTGGGACTGGAGTTTCTGGAACTGTATACCGAAAGCATGCTGCTGTTCAGCGTCGCTGTGTTCATCGTGATGCTGCTGTTTGCATTGCGTGAGCTGAAGCGCTGCTTCAGCCGAAAGGAGAGACACGAATGGAATTGAGGATAGCGCACCTGAGCCGCAGCTTCAAAGACAAGAAAGCGGTCGATGATCTGAGCTACACGCTGACCCCAGGCGTATATGGCCTGCTTGGCGCCAACGGCGCGGGAAAGACGACCCTGATGCGCATGCTCAGTGCCGTGTTGCGCCCAGACTCCGGCAGGATCTGGTATAACCATGGCGACATCCATGAATTGAATGAAGCTTACCGCAGCCGGCTGGGCTATCTTCCTCAGCATTTCGGTTGTTATCCAGGGTTCACCGGCCGTCGTTTCCTGCACTATCTGGGCGCGCTCAAAGGGCTGGAACGAGATCATGTCAAAGAACGCACGGAATGGCTGCTGCAGGAAGTCGGACTGGCACAGGAAGCAGACCGCAAGGTCAGCACGTATTCCGGCGGGATGAAACAGCGGCTGGGCATCGCGCAGGCATTGCTCAATGATCCGCGGGTCCTCATCCTCGATGAGCCGACCGCAGGCCTGGATCCGCGTGAGCGCGTGCGTTTCCGCAACTTGATCAGCGCTTTGGCAGATCGCCGCATCATCTTGCTTTCCACGCATATCGTCAGCGATGTGGAATACATTGCCGATGAGATCCTCATGATGAGAGAAGGAAAGCTGATCCATACCGGAAATCCGGAAAAGATCATTTGCCCTATGCAAGGCAAGGTATGGGAATGCCGCAGCGATGCGGCTGGTGCCAAGGCGCTTTCACGCCAGCATACCATTGCCAATCTGCGCCGGGAAAAGGATGCGGTGGTGCTCCGGGTGATCGCTGAGCATCCGCCTATGCCGCAGGCGCGTATGCTCACACCTACTCTCGAAGATCTGTACCTGTATTGTTTCGGTGAGGAGCAGGATGATGCGCACGCTGATCGGATTTGAAATCGCAAAGCTGCTTCGTCGTCCGATCGCCGTCTTTGCCTTGCTCGTGCTCTTTTTGCTCACATGGTTCTCCGCGTTTACGGACAGCTACATGAGCGAGACGACGGTCTGGTGCGCAGCTGGGGAATGTGTATATGGCATGGAGGCCACAGCGAAAAATAAGCAGACGGCCGCGCCTTATGAAGGGGTGCTCACCGATGAAACGATCGCGGCGATCATTCGCAATTACCGGATTCAAGAAACGATCGATCAAGTGGAACAGAAGGCAAAGGCCGCAGCGCAACAAGGTGAGGCATATTATTATACGGAGATCCCTGAACGGGCCGGTTATGATTACGATGCGGCGAGCACGCTGGTCATGCATCAGTTCATGGAGATCACAGCGGATGGCGATGTGCGCATCCGCCCAGTGTCGGACTATGCAAATGGCCGGCCATTGATCTGGGAAAGCAGTGATTTCTGGGATGAGATGATCTATGACAGCGGGACCTCATGTGTCACGCTTCTCTTCATTGTCATTATCCTGTTCGCGCCGGTATTCGCGATGGAACGGCGCATGGATACGGCTGCGCTCATCTTGGTTTCGCAACATGGGCGCAAGAAAGACGCATTTGCCCGCATCCTGGCCTGCGCGATCATCTTGCTCGTCTTGTATGCGCTGATCCATGCGGTGCTGTTCATGGTCAACCTCATCAAATTTGGCCCGTCGGGCGGTGCGGTGAGCGCGGCCCTGGCTGGTTTTTCGCTGGAAGCACATACCGCGATGAGCATGCGGGAGCTGCTGGCGTTGCAGCTAGGGATGGGACTGCTGGCCGTTTGGTTCGTGAGTGCTGTCACGATCTTGTTATCATCTTTTCTCTCAAGCGCAAAGACATGGGCCGTTTTGTTTTTGGCAGGATCCCTGTGGTTCATGGCAAGCAATGGCTATTCTGCCTGGCAGATCGTCCTCTCTGCGTTTCAGCCGCTGCAGTTTGCCCGCTGCGCTGATATCATCTGGATCGGTGAGCAGTTTTTGCCTGGATTGCTCGCGCTCCTGCCGCTGCTTTATGTTCCTTTGGGCATCGGCGCGCAAATGCTGGCCATCAAGGTATGGCGGCACGCGCAGGCACGATGATGGTGATTTTGGTTGCACGCGATACATATCTGTGTCAGAATAAAGACAAGGAGGGGAAAACGAATGAATCAAGATGATCATGGAAGAGCCGTCGCTTCACTGGTGCTCGGCATCGTTTCTATCGTATGTTATTTTTTCAGCGTCATCGGCGGCGTGATCGGCCTGGCTTGCGGCATCATCGCCATCATACTTGGCAACAAGGTCCGTAAGAACGGCCCGAACGGTCTGGCTACTGCAGGTTTCGTCTGCGGAATCGTCGGCACGGTGCTCTGCGCGCTGATGGTCGTGGCGTGCACATGCCTGTTTGGTACAGCGGTGAATGTGGTCAACAGCCTGCCATATTCGCTTGAGTATTATTAAGGTCATAAGTGAATGACGGCCTGCAAAGCGGCTGATCTTGAGGATCATTTTCAATCACGGCCGCTGTCTGAATTGTCTGCGGTCTCACTGGTCGTGATGAATGAGAGTGAACGATATACAAAGGAGATTTCCGGACCTGATCAGAAATCTCTTTTTTTCCGTACGGCAAAAAAGCCTTGCAGGAAAAGGGAAACTCATGTATGATATTCACGGACAGCGAGCCTGCCTGACCGCGACGAGCGTTACACAGGGATTTCAGATGAAATTGCGGGAGATTTCCGCGGGCGGGTGTCTTTTATATTTTTATAGGAGGGTTTACTTATGGTCTTAGGTAGATGCACTATATTAATATCACAGCTGAATTGTTTTCGTCGTGCATGTTGGTTTTGACATGCACTTTATTTTTTGAAGGAGGAAATGTTATGAGCGAAACAGGAAAACCACAGGTCTGCATCGTCATGGGAAGCACGTCTGATCTTCCGACGATGGAGGCAGCCATCGACATGCTGAAGGAATTTGACATTCCTTACGTCGTCCGTGTGCTGAGCGCGCACCGCACGCCGAACGAAACGCTGAAACTGGCAGAAGAAGCGATGGACAACGGCATCCGCGTGTTCATCGCGGGAGCCGGAGGCGCGGCGCATCTGGCGGGCGTCATCGCCAGCAGCACCCCGCTGCCGGTCATCGGGGTCCCGATGCAGACAAGCGCGCTGGGCGGGCTGGATTCCCTGTTGTCTATCGTACAGATGCCAGGCGGCATCCCGGTAGCGACCACCGCTATCGGCAAGGCAGGCGCCAAGAACGCAGCGATCCTGGCCGCGCAGATGATCGGTCTGGCCGATCCGGCTGTCATGCAGAAAGTCATCGACTTCAAGAAGGCGCAGGCGGAAAAGGTGCTCGCCAATTCCTACTTGGATAAATAAGGGGAGAAGAGAATGAACACACGCATTTTTGTCAAGAAAAAGGAAGCGTACCGCGTAGAGGCGGATTCACTGGGACATGAGCTGAAGACCAGCCTGAACCTGAACGGACTCAGCGGCGTGACCCTCTACAACACTTACGATGTCTTCAATGCAGATGCGCATGACATCGATCTGCTCCGGCGCAGGGTGCTCTCAGAGATCGTGACCGATGAGGTCGACGACGCGCTGGATCTGGAAGGCAAGACATATGTGGCTTATGAGTGCCTGCCGGGACAGTATGATCAGCGTGCCGACAGCGCTCAGCAGTGCCTGATGCTGCTCAACAATAAGAGCGATGTCGTGATCAAGAGCGGACATATCGTCATCCTGGAAGGGGAAGTCAGCGATGCGCAGCTGGAGGCAGTCAAGCATTATCTGATCAACCCGGTGGAGATGCGCGAGAAGGACCTCAGCGTGCTCGCCAATGAAGAAGACGTGGAGATCGAGCCGGTGCCGGTCATCGAAGGGTTCATCGGCTTCGATGAAGCGGCACTGGAAGCGCTGCGCGTCAAGGAAGGACTGGCCATGACCCTGGCTGACCTGAAGCACGTGCAGAAGTATTTCCGCGATGAGGAGCAGCGCGATCTGACGATGACCGAGCTGAAGGTCCTTGATACATACTGGTCAGACCACTGCCGCCATACGACCTTTGAGACCATCCTGCAGAATGTGACCATCAAGGCCGGAGAACTGCAGGAGACGATACAGCGCGCTTATGAGACTTATCTGAAGCTGCGCGAGGAAGTGCATGGAAACCGCAAGGTCATGACGCTCATGGACATGGCGACCATCGGCGGAAAATACCTGCGCAAGCATGGCAAGCTCGATGATCTGGAGATCAGCGATGAGATCAACGCCTGCTCGATCGAAGTGAAGGTCGATGTGGACGGCAAAGAAGAAGACTGGCTGCTCATGTTCAAGAATGAGACGCATAACCACCCGACCGAGATCGAACCTTTCGGCGGCGCATCCACCTGCATCGGCGGCGCGATCCGCGATCCGCTTTCCGGACGCAGCTACGTCTATCAGGCGATGCGCATCACCGGCGCGGGCGACATCACGAAGGACATCAGCGAGACGATGGAGCACAAGCTGCCGCAGAGCCGCATCTCCAAGGGTGCCGCAGCCGGGTATTCCTCTTATGGAAATCAGATCGGCTTAGCGACGACCTATGTGAAGGAGATCTATGATGAGGGCTATGTCGCCAAGCGCATGGAAGTGGGCGCTGTGGTCGGCGCTGCCCCGAAGGCAAACGTCAAGCGGGAAAAACCATGCCCGGGCGACATCGTCGTGCTGATCGGCGGTGCGACTGGCCGTGACGGCGTAGGCGGCGCGACCGGCTCTTCCAAGGAACATAATGATACCTCGCTGACCAAATGCTCCTCTGAGGTGCAGAAAGGAAACGCGCCGATCGAGCGCAAGCTGCAGCGTCTGTTCCGCAATCCGAAAGCGACCCGCATGATCAAGAAGGCCAATGACTTCGGCGCCGGCGGCGTCAGCGTCGCCGTAGGCGAACTGGCAGACGGGCTGAACATCAACCTGGACAGCGTGCCGGTCAAATATGCCGGGCTCAGCGGCACCGAGCTGGCCATCTCTGAATCACAGGAACGCATGGCCGTGCTCATCGAGAAGAACGATTTCGAGGCGTTCCGCCAGTGTGCCTATGAGGAAAACCTGGATGCCTGCATCGTGGCGGAAGTGACCGAGGAGCCGCGTCTGGTCATGTATTTCCAGGGCGAAAAGATCGTGGACATGTCCCGCGCCTTCCTGGATACCAATGGTGTGCGCGGCGTGCAGGACGTGGAGATCGCAGAAGGAGAGAGGGGTCATGACCCGTTCGCTCCGGTATCCTCCAACATCCTGGACAACCTGCGCAAGCCGAATGTGGCTTGTCAGATCGGTATGGCCGAAATGTTTGACGCCTCTATCGGAAAGTCGACCGTGCTGATGCCCTTTGGCGGAAAATATCAGCTGACGGAGACCGAAGGCAGCGTGCAGAAGCTGCCAGTGTTCGGCTTTACGAACACTTGCTCGATCATGACGCATGGCTATGATCCCGATATCGCCCGCTTCTCTCCGTATCTGGGCGCGTCCTATTCTGTCGTTGAAGCGCTGGCGCGCGTGAGCGCGATGGGCGGGGATTACCGCACCTGCCGCCTGAGCAATCAGGAATACTTCGAGCGTCTGCACGATGATCCGCAGAAGTGGGGCAAGCCGATGCAGGCCCTGCTCGGTCTGATCGAAGCGCAGCTGGCCTTTGAGACACCGTCCATCGGCGGAAAGGACTCCATGAGCGGAACCTTCAATCAGCTCCATGTCCCGCCGACGCTGATCACCTTTGCGGTGACGACGGCGAAGAGCGAACAGATCATCTCACCGGAATTCAAGAAAGCCGGAAACTATATTTATGTGATCGCGCATCATCCGCATGCGGATCACACCCCGGATTACACCGAACTGAAGAGCAACTTCGACAAGGTGCGCGAGCTGATCCGCAAGGGCACGATCGTATCTGCCTCCACGGTAAAATTCGGCGGCATCGCGGAAGCCGTCTGCAAGATGAGCTTCGGCAACCATATCGGCGCTGCCTGCAGAAGCGAGGCGTCCTTCTATGACCTGATGCCGGGAAGCATCGTCGTCGAGGCGAATGAGAGCATCCTGGATGACGCCTTCACCCTGCTGGGCATCACCACAGAGGAAAATGACATCGTCCTCAATGACGAGAAGGTGTCCATCGACGCGGCGATCCGCGCATGGCGCGAGCGTTATGAGGCCGTTTATCCGGTACGCGTCGATGAAGAGAAGAAAAAGATCACGACGCCGGAATATGTGAGCGAACAGCCGCTGAAGCCGAAGCAGACGATCGAGCATCCGAAAGTCATCATTCCGGTATTCCCAGGTCAGAACTGCGAATACGATACGGCGCAGCAGTTTGAGCGTGCGGGCGCCATCGTCGAGACTTACGTCTTCAATAACCTGAATGTGGAAAGCATCGAGCGCAGCCTGAAGGAGCTGAGCGAAAAGATCGCTTCGGCGCAGATCCTGATGGTCGTTGGCGGTTTCTCCAGCGGAGACGAACCGGATGGCAGCGGCAAGTTCATCGCCAATGTCCTCAGCAACCCGCAGGTTAATGCGGCCGTGCAGACGCTGCTGGCCAACGATGGCCTGATCCTGGGCATCTGCAACGGCTTCCAGGCGCTGATCAAGTCCGGCCTGCTGCCTTATGGAGATATCAGCAGCCTGAACGCCGATTCACCGACGCTGTTCCGCAATGACATCAACCGCCACGTTTCCCACATGGCGAAGACGAAGATCACCTCCAACAAGTCGCCGTGGCTGGCCGGCTTCACGCCGGGCGAGTGCCACAGCATCGCCATGAGCCATGGCGAAGGCAAGTTCGTGGTGAGCGAAGAAATGGCCAAGGCGCTGTTTGAAAACGGCCAGGTGGCTACGCAGTATGTGGATGAGGATGGCGATCCGACGATGAACGGCGAATGGAACATCAACGGATCCAGCTATGCCATCGAGGGCATCACCTCGCCGGATGGACGCATCCTGGGCAAGATGGGCCACAGCGAACGCTATGAGGAAGGACTGTTCCAGAACATTGACGGAAATAAGGAACAGAACATCTTTGCCAACGGCGTCAACTATTTCCGTCAGAAATGATAGACAGGAGAAGATGACATGAGTGATAAATACAGAGAAGCCGGCGTCGATCTGGAAGCCGGTTATGAATCCGTACGACTGATCAAAAGTCATGTCGCGCGCACGAAGACGATGGGCGCGATCGATTCCATCGGCGCGTTCGGCGGCATGTTCGACCTTTCCCGCTACGGGTTCAAGGAACCTGTGCTCGTCAGCGGCACCGACGGCGTCGGCACCAAGCTGATGATCGCATTTGAAGCAGACAAGCATGACACCATCGGCATCGATGCGGTGGCGATGTGTGTCAATGATGTGCTCGTCCAGGGCGCTGCGCCAATGTTCTTCCTCGACTACATCGCGGTGGGCAAGAACCACCCGCAGGTGATCGAACAGATCGTCAAGGGCGTCGCGGACGGCTGCGTGCAGGCGGAATGTGCCCTGATCGGTGGAGAGACGGCTGAGATGCCGGATATGTATGACGTCAGCCACTATGATATCGCCGGCTTCTGTGTCGGCGCCGTAGACAAATGCAATCTGCTGGACGGGCAGAAGATCGCCGAAGGCAATGTGCTCATCGGTCTGCCCAGCTCCGGCTGCCATTCCAACGGCTTCTCCCTGATCCGCAAGGTGCTGCTCAAGGACGCCAAGCTCGACCTGCATGAGCGCTATGACGCGTTTGATGGAAAGACGCTGGGCGAGGAGCTGCTCACCCCGACCAAGATCTATGTGAAGGCCATCAAGCATCTGCTGGGCAAAGTGGACATCAAGGGCATGAGTCACATCACCGGCGGCGGCTTCTATGAGAACGTGCCGCGCATGCTCAAGGAAGGACAGGGCGTGACCATCGACATGAACGCCTTCCCGTCCAAGCCGATCTTCGAGCTGATTGCTTCTACCGGCAACATCGCGCCGCAGGAAATGTGCAACGTCTTCAACATGGGCATCGGCTTCATCCTCGCAGTGGACAAGGCCGATGTGGAGACCGTGCGCTCACTGCTGGCAGAGATCGATGAGCCTTCCTATGTCATCGGTGAAGTCACGGCATCAGGAAGCGTGGACCTGAAATGGTAAAGACGGCCATCTTCGCTTCCGGAAGCGGAACGAACTTTGAAAATCTGGTGCTGCGGATGCAGGATGGAACGATTCCCAACGCGGTCTGCGAACTGCTTGTCGTCGATAAGGAAAACGCCAAGGCAAGGGAACGCGCCGATCGTCTGGGCATCGATCATATCTATGTGAATCCCAAAGCGTACGCAGGCAAGAAAGAGTATGAGCAGGAGATCCGCCGTCACCTGGAGGAAAAAGGCGTGCAGCTGATCATCCTGGCCGGGTATATGCGCTTCATCGGCGAGGAGCTGCTGACGCATTATCCGCGCCGCATCATCAACATCCATCCGGCTTATCTGCCGGCTTTCCCGGGCGCGCACGGCATCCGGGATGCCTATGAGGCGAAGGTGCCTTATACCGGCGTCACCGTGCATTATGTCGATGAGGGCATCGATACCGGAGACATCATCGCGCAGAAAAAGCTTGCCATCGATCCGGCATGGTCATTGGAAACGCTGGAGACACATGTGCATGCGCTGGAATATGAGCTGTTTCCGCAAGTCGTGAAACAGATCTGTGAAGAAATCGAGGAGGGTAAATCATGAAACGTGCTTTGGTCAGTGTATCTGATAAGAGCGGACTAGTGGACTTTGTCCGCGGTCTGCATGATCTCGGCTATGAGATCATCTCCACGGGCGGAACGAAAAAAGCGCTGGACGCTGCCGGCATTCCGACCATCTCCATCTCTGATGTGACCGGCTTCCCGGAGATCATGGACGGCCGCGTGAAGACGCTGCATCCGAAGGTGCACGGCGCGCTGCTGGGCGTACGCGATAACGAGAGCCATATGGCACAGCTCAAGGAGCTGGGCATCGAGCTGATCGACCTGGTCTGTGTAAACCTGTATCCGTTCAAGGAGACCGTGCAGAAGCCGGGCGTCACGCATGAGGAAGTCATCGAGAACATCGATATCGGCGGCCCGAGCATGCTGAGAAGCGCCGCAAAGAACTATAAGTCCATTCCGGTCATCTGTGATCCGAACGATTATGATGCCGTATTGAAGGAACTGCAGGAAAACGGCGAGACTTGCCCGGTTACCCGGGAATTCCTGGCCGCAAAGGTCTTCCGCCACACTGCCCGCTATGATGCGATGATTGCGGAATATCTGACCGCAAAAACGGGAGAGAAATATCCGGAAAGCTTCACGATCACTTATGATAAGGTGCAGGATCTGCGTTATGGAGAAAACCCGCATCAGAGCGCGGCGTTCTACAAGAACATGCATCCGCAGTATTCACTGGCCAACGCTACGCAGCTGCATGGCAAAGAGCTTTCGTATAACAATATCCAGGACGGCAATGCGGCCATCGAGATCCTGAAGGATTTCGAAGGACAGCCGGCCGCAGTCGGTGTCAAGCACATGAATCCTTGCGGCGTAGGAATCGGCGATACCATCGAGGCTGCCTGGGACAAGGCATATGAAGCCGATCCGGTCTCCATCTTCGGCGGCATCGTGGCACTGAACGCTCCGGTGAGCGTCGCGCTGGCAGAGAAGCTGTCCAAGATCTTCCTGGAGATCATCATCGCGCCTGGCTTCGAGCCGGAAGCGTTTGAGATCCTCTCCAAGAAAAAGAACATCCGCCTGATGACGCTGGACACTGCGCTGGAACCGACAGCCAAGTACAAGGTGACCAATGTCATGGACGGCCTGCTCGTTCAGGATATGGATACGAAGCAGATCACGGCAGATGATCTGCGCTGTGTGACGAACCGCAAGCCGACCGATGAAGAGATCGAGCAGCTGCTGTTCGCCTGGAAGGTCGTCAAGCACGTGAAGTCCAACGCCATCGTCCTGGCGAAGGACAACATGACGATCGGTGTCGGCGCAGGACAGATGAACCGCGTCGGCGCAGCGAAGATCGCCATCGAAGAAGCCGGCGAAAAGTCCAAGGGCTCCGTCATGGCGTCCGATGCGTTCTTCCCGATGCCGGATACGGTAGAAGAAGCCGTCAAGGCAGGCGTGACCGCCATCATCCAGCCGGGCGGATCCATCAAGGATCAGCTGTCCATCGACGTATGCAACGAATACGGCATCGCCATGGTCTACACCGGTATCCGTCATTTCAAACACTAAGACGAAAACAGGGGCTTTCATATAAGCCTCTGTTTTTTTACCATGTTGTCTGTTGTAAGAAGCGGATGAATTCCTGCATCGGTGCAGTGAGGGCCTTGCGGGAGTGATGGATCAGGTACCATTCGCGGTTGAGCGGCTGATCCTTCAGCGTGATCTCGCACAGCTCATGCGCATTCAGATAGGGGATGAGCAGGCGGCGCGGCAGGATGGAGACGCCCATGCCGTTTCGCAGCGCTTCGATGAGCGCGTGGTTACTGACGGATTCCACTGCCGGGCGCAGCTTCAGGTGGTGCAGCGTGAACAGGCTTTCGGTGATGCTGCGGGTCGCGCTGTTTTCCTCCCGGGTGAGGAATGGCAGATCTTGCAATGCGGCGAGGTCGGTTTCGCCTTGTTTGGCTAACGGATGGTCTGGGGCGCAGACCAGCGCCATCTGGTCTTCACACAGGGGAATGACGGTGAGCGCGTCATTGCGCGGCGTCCCTTCGATCAGCGCCAGATCGAGCTGATTGTCCAGGACGGCGCTTTCCACCGTATAGGTGCTCAGCACCTTGGTGTGCAGCTGCACTGCCGGGTGCTGCTGGCAGAAGTCACGCAGAAGCGGGAAGAGCACGGTGGATGCGATGGTGATGCTGGAGCCGATCCGCAGCTGCCTTTCGTATGTCCGCTCATGAAAGCAGACATCCATCTCCTCCTGAAGGGCCAGGATGCGTTGGGCATAGGCATAGAAGCGCTGTCCTGCTTCGGTCAGATAGAGCCGCTTGGACAGCCGTTCAAAAAAGACACAGTCATATTCGGTTTCCAGCTCCCGTATGGCAAGCGATACGGAAGGCTGAGCTAAGTGCAGCCGGCGGGCTGCGGCAGTCATGCTTTTCTCTTCACAGACAGCCGTGAAGATGGCTAAAGAACGAAAATTCATTGGTCCTCCTATTATAAAATCATTATGAACATCATTTGATAATACTATTTTCATTATAGAATATCCCGCCGTATAATGAAAGGGACAAGGGGGAATGTATATGGAAAAAGGAAGGCTTTGGAAACTGTTTTCCTCTACCTTCATGCTGAGCGCGTTTACCTTTGGCGGAGGGTATGTCATCGTTACGTTGATGAAAGAGCGCTTCGTGGATCGATATCACTGGATCGAAGAGGAGGAAATGCTGGATATGACTGCCATTGCTCAGTCTGCGCCGGGGCCGATCGCGGTCAATGGGGCCATTGTCGTCGGCTACAAGCTGGCGAAGATCCCAGGCGTGCTCGTCAGCGTCGCCGGCACCATCCTTCCGCCTTTTCTCATCCTCTCGCTGATCTCGCTGTTCTATGATGCGTTTGCCGATAATATCTGGGTCAGCACTGTTCTTGACGGCATGCAGGCCGGGGTCGCTGCGCTCATCGCCGCTGTGGTATGGGACATGAGCGCCGGTGTCGTTCGGGAACACAATGCATTGGATATCACGGTGCTGCTCGCTGCTTTTGCGCTCAACCAGTTCTTCGGCGTCAATGTGGTGATCATCATCTTTGCCTGCATCGTGATCGGGGTGATCCGCAGCATCGCCGGAAGAAAGAAGGTGAGCGCATGATCCTCGTTTCGCTGTTCATCAGCTTCGTCATCATCGGCGCCTTCAGCTTCGGCGGCGGATATGCGGCATTGCCGCTCATTCAGAATCAGATCGTCTCGCTGCATCACTGGCTCAGCCCGGATGAATTCAACCATCTCATCACCATCTCGCAGATGACGCCGGGACCGATCGCCATCAACAGCGCGACGTTCGTCGGCCTGAAGATCGATGGGATCGCCGGCGCCGTAACGGCAACGCTGGGCTGTGTCCTGCCTTCCTGCATCATCGTGACTCTGTTGGCATACTTTTATTTGAAATACCGAGATCTCAGCGTGATCCGCACCGTGCTGGGCACATTGCGTCCCGCGGTGATCGCCTTGATTGCGACAGCTGGCCTGACCATGCTCATCCCGGTCATCTTTCAGGACAGCGCATTGCGTCTTGATGCTGTGCGCATCGAAGGGATCGCGCTCTTTTTGGGCTGTCTCTGGCTGCTGAGGAAAAAGCGCTGCAGCCCGATCCTGGTCATGGTGCTGGCTGGCGCTTTGCAGGCAGGACTCTATGCTTTGCAGCAGCTGGTATAAAAAAACCGTGCGTCATGCACGGTCATTCAGGCAAACCAGAAATCGTTGAAGCTGTATTTGTAGATCCGATAGCCCAGGAAAATGCTCTCATCCATATCATTGTAGGCGTAAGAGGCGAGCAGCTGTCCGTCCGTGTCATAGACATAGAATTCGGTACGCATGCCGCTGTTGACGATCAACTCATCTCCATACCATTGTACGCTGGATACGATGCTGGAATAAGGAACCGATAAGGAATCGACCAGTTGATAAGTGCATTCATTCTCATCGACGAGATAGCGGGTGTAATAAGAGATGGAATTGCCATCGTCCTGAAATGATGTGGAATTACCTTCTGAGCCGCTGATCGATTCGATCCGGCTTTCATAGCTCCAGAAGTTGTTATTATAGAAATACAGATAATATTGCCCTTCTTCCAGGCTGTCATCTGTTTCATAGACGACATTGTGCTGTCCGGCCGAATTGGTGAAATTGCCATCTTTTGTGAGCAGATACTGGGAATAAGCGGTATCTGCCCATACATTTTCCGGACCGATGAAATAATCGATCGTGATGTCATCATAAATATCGTCAAACTTCATGATCGTCGAGGTTTCCCGTGAGCTGAGGATCATCTCATCCTCGTTGACCAGCTGGATGGAATTGAAGTGCAGCCAGTCCCAGTCTTGCGAGCCCCACAGGCTGTCGGCAGAATATGGCTGGGTCAATGCTTTGTAATCTCCCATGACTTCATCAAAGTCAATGATCTTGTTGACATCGCCGCTTTCCAGGTCGATGGAGATGATGATGTCTTCTACGCTTTCTTTGGCATACTCGGTAGCTAGTGCGATGATCTCGCCATCATCGTTGAGCGCGTAATCATGATGAAGATCGTATTCCGGGAATTCATAGACCGCGATGACTTTGCCCAGCCGGTCTACCCGCACGGCCTTGGACAGATTGACAGAATAAAACATGGTGTCGTTATAAAACATGACATTTTCGATCATGTCGCCGTCCAAGGGCAGTTCTCCGCGCACGGTGCCATCATTATCGATAAGGAATGAATAACCGTCGTAGCTGTAATTCAGGCCGAAGGTCATATACAGGCCATCAGTGAGTTCTGCATCGTTTTCCGTGCTTTTTTCGATCTGGGTCGGATAGCCAGAGCTGAGCTGCGGCGCCTCTACCGTGAACTCCACTTGTTCAAGCAGCGTGCCGTTGCTGTTTGCAGCCGAAAGGGTGATGGTATTGGTCTCGCCCGGAACAAGTCCGATCAGCTGATGTTCATGGGCCGTGCTGATGTTATCATCACTGTCGCTGTACAGCGTGCGGCTGAAGTTTTCGTATCCCTCACATTGGATCGTATAGGAAAGCACACTGGCTTCTTCCTCTTCAAACCAGATGTATAAGGATGTGGTGTTTGTGCCATATGGGTCGAAGATGAGCAACGGGTCTTCCATCGTGTGTGTTTCGGATTTGAACGCATCGATCTGTGACTGGATCTCTTCTTGTACATCCAGGTCATAGTAGGTGAAGCCGTCAGTCTCTGTATCGATGTCGATCATTTCGATATCTGGGTCGATGGTTACGGTTTCTACTGGTTCATTTGTTTGAGCCATGCATCCGCATAGCGCGGCAAAAAGCAGGCTGCCGCAGAAAGTGAATAAGATTTTCCGATTCATCTCAATCCTCCTTCTTTCATTGTAAGCGGTTGAAGCAATGACAGTGTGGTGGACATGTGAACATTATGGGAAATGTATGGGCCATATCTTTTTTTTGCTCTTTTGCTTTCTATCGTTCACGAGTATAATAGTATGGAAAAGTCAGGTGAGGAACATGGTGGATATCATTGTGATCGGAGGCGGGCATGCCGGCATCGAGGCCGCGCTGGCTGCTTCCCGCATGGGGATGGAAACGGTGCTGTTTACGATGCACATCGACATGATCGGCTCTATGCCGTGCAATCCCAGTGTCGGCGGACCGGCGAAAGGTATCGTCGTGCGGGAGATCGATGCGTTAGGCGGAGAGATGGGCCGGGCGGCGGACGCGACCGCGCTGCAGTTCAAGATGCTCAACACGACCAAAGGGCCAGGCGTACAGAGCCTGCGCGTGCAAAGCGACAAGATCGCCTATCGGAAATACATGCAGGATGTCCTGCTGCATCAGGAACATCTGCAGGTGAGGGAACAGTGTGTGGAGCGGGTCATCGCATCCGATGGCAAGGTGAAGGGCGTGCAGCTACAGGATGGGCATGTGGAAATGTGCCGTGCGCTGATCATCACCAGCGGGACCTTCATGAGCTCTACTATCCTGGTGGGCCATCGCGCAGTGTCCGGGGGACCGGAGGGAGAACCGACCACGGATGCGCTCTCGCAGAGCCTGCGCGATCTGGGGATCCGTACCTTCCGCTTGAAGACCGGTACGCCGGCTCGGGTGAAGAGCGATTCGATCGATTTCACGAAGACTGCGGTGCAGCCTGGCACAGATGATTTTGTCTGCTTCAGCGAGGATACGACCGCCATCCTTCCTTTTGCAGAGCAAGCGGTCTGCTATCTGACCTATACGACCCCGCAGACCCATCAGATCATCCGTGATCACCTGGAGGACTCTGCGATGTATTCCGGGCTGGTCAAGGGCGTAGGACCGCGTTATTGCCCGAGCATCGAGGATAAGCTGGTGCGCTTTGCGGACAAGCCGCGTCATCAGATCTTCCTTGAGCCGGAGAGCCGTTCGCTGGATACGACCTATATCCAAGGCTTCTCCACTTCGATGCCCCACGATGTCCAGGAAGCGATGCTGCACAGCCTGCCGGGGCTGGAGCACTGTGTCATCGATAAATATGCCTATGCGATCGAATATGACGCCATCGATCCGCTGCAGTGTTATCCGACGCTGGAAAACAAGCTGGTGGAAAACTTGTATACGGCAGGGCAGATCAACGGGACGAGCGGATATGAAGAGGCGGCCGCACAGGGGCTCATCGCCGGTATCAACGCTGCTTCGCGCCTGCTGGGCAAAGAAGCGCTCGTGCTGCGCCGCGACGAGGCATATATCGGCGTCATGATCGATGATCTGGTGACCAAAGGGACGAAGGAGCCATACCGGCTGTTGACGTCCCGGGCCGAATACCGCCTGCTGCTGCGCCATGATAACGCAGATATGCGGCTGAGCGAATACGGCCATGCCTATGGGCTGATCAGCGAGGCGCGCTATGCCCGCTTCCAGGAGAAGAAACGGCGCATCGCGGAGGGGATGAAGCAGTGCGAAGAGATCCGTTTCACGCCGAAGTCAGAAGTGAACGATTATCTGCGCGCGATCGGCTATGAACCGCTGAAAGAGGGCATCAGCGTGCGTGATCTGTTAAAGCGGCCGAACATCACCTTGGCGGCGCTGCAGCCGTATACCGGCATGCAAGTGGAAGAGAAGGCTGCCCGGCAGATCGAGATCGAGATCAAATATGAAGGCTATATCCAGAAGGCCCGCCGCGATGCCAGACATCTGCGGGCGATGGATCAGATGAAGATCCCCAGAGATATCGACTATCAACAGATGGCGCATCTCTCTTTGGAGGCGCGGCAGAAGCTGAGCGAGATCCGGCCGATGACGCTGGGACAGGCTTCGCGGATCTCCGGGGTCAATCCGGCGGACATCGCCGTGCTGGCCATAGTGCTGCAGAAAAAAGATTGACATATGGGAAACGGCGCTGTCGTGAAGGACATGCGCCGTTTTATGATATAATGGAACGAGAAGGAAGGTGGTCAGATGAAACAGCTGGAAGTGGTCTGCGGCATCCTGCATAAGGCAGATCAGGTGTTCATCGCCAGACGCGGAGAAGGACAGGCGGCCGGGATATGGGAGTTTCCCGGCGGGAAAGTGGAAAGCGGCGAGACACACAGCGAGGCCATCGAGCGCGAACTGGCAGAAGAGCTCGGCATTCACGCCGAAGCAGAGCGCTTTCTGTGCGATGTGATGGATGAGCAGGAAGGCTGCCGGATCCATGTCAGCGCCTTTCTGTGCCGCAGCGCAGCGGAAGACATGCGGCTGAGCGCCCACAGCGAAGGCAGATGGGTGCACTATGGAGAAGTGTACCGCTATGGCTTTCAGCCCGCTGACCGCAAGATCCTCGACTGTCTGCAGGAGGTGATGGCATGCTTGAACGAACGCCAGAAGTAAAAGTGCTCCGTGATCCGATCCACGGATATATCCATATCGACCTGAAGGTGGTGTGGGACTGTCTCAACACGCGGGAATTTCAGCGTCTGCGCCGCATCCATCAGCTGGGCGGCGACTTTCAGGTGTATCATACGGCAGAGCATACGCGGTTTTCTCACTCGCTGGGAGTCTATGAGATCGTCAGGCGCATGGTGCGGGAGATCCCGGATATCGCGGAATCTTTCAGCGAATATGAGAAATGCACGGCCATGCTGGCAGGGCTTTTGCATGACATCGGACACGGTCCGTTCTCTCATGCGTTTGAATCCGTGAGCAGCTGCCGGCATGAGACGTTCACTCAGCGCATCCTGCTGGAAGACAGTGAGATCCACCAAGTGCTGGCGGACGCTGATCCCAGGCTGCCGCAGGATATCGCGGCCATCATCGCTTACCGGCATCCCAACGATCTGCTCAATCAGCTCGTCAGCGGACAGCTGGACGCCGACCGCATGGATTATCTGCTGAGAGATGCATATTTCACCGGCACCAGCTATGGCACCTTTGATATGGAGCGGATCCTGCGCACCATCCGTGTGCGCGGCGGGCGGATGGCCGTCAAGGAGAGCGGCATCCACAGCGTGGAGGATTATATCATGGCGCGTTATCATATGTACTGGCAGGTCTACCTGCATCCGGTCGCCCGCAGCTATGAGACGATCATCACGATGATCTTTCGCCGGATGAAGGAACAGTGGCAGAAGGATGCGGATGCGTTTTCCCGCCTGGAGATGTTCGTGCCATTTTTGCAGGATGCGCCGGCAGGCATCGAGGATCTGTATGTGCTGGATGAGTCTGCCGCGCTTTATGGCTTCTCCCTGCTGGAGCATGGCGATGATCCTGTGCTGCGCGATCTGGCATCCAGGGCCCGCAGCCGCCGCTTGTTTGACTATGTGGAATATGAGGATGAGTCACAGCTGGAGAAGATCCGCCGGAAGGCGCGGGAGAGCGGCTATGATCCGCGCTATTATGTCGTCAAGGACCATGTCGTCCAAAAGCCGTATTCTCCATACCAGGGGCGCGGCGGCACACATGTGATCTGGATCGTCAGCGAGGATGGATCGCTGCATGAGCTCTCGGAAAAGAGCACGATCGTCCGCGCGCTCACCGAGGCGGAATTCAGCGGACAGGAGCTGATTTATTTTCCTAAGGAGATCGGCATATAAAAAGCGAAGCGCGCTCGTGCTTCGCTTTTTATATGCCTAAGATGGCGGCCGCAGCGGCGATCGGGTCGTGATCGCGGTCGGGCAGCACATGATCTGCCTGCTGTTTCAGCGCGTCGATCGCGTTACCCACGGCAAAGCGTGTGCCGGCGGCCTCGAACATGCTGAGATCATTCTCGCTGTCGCCGATGCAGGCGATCTGGGAACGATCGAGATGAAGGTGCTGGGCAAGGGCTGAGAGCGCCTTGCCCTTCGATGCCTCGGCGGAAAAGATTTCCACATAGGAAGAAGAGTAAGCGGCATTCAGCGTGGGATAATAGGAGAGGATCTGCCGCAGCGCTTCTCTGGCTGTCCGGCTGAAAAAATAAAACTGAAGCTCTTCCACTCCGCGGCTCTGCTTGATGAGCGGGCGGAGATCGGGCACACAGCGCGCCTGCTCTGCATCTTTTCCATAGACGGCCTTGCCCATCATCTGCAGCAGACGCCCTTGCAGGAGGTATGCTCTGCAGATATGGGCGCTGACGCCGATGCGCAGCGTCTGGCAGTCGCTGAGCAGGGACAGGGCGGTATCGGGATAGATCTCCTGGCAGAACAGACAGTGTCCGCGGACATCATCCACCCGGGCGCCGTTGGATGTGATGGCATAGCGGAAGAGCAGCGGCGCGGCGCGCAGCTGATGCGGAAGGCATGTGCAGGCCCTGCCGCTGGCCGGCACGATCTGTATGCCGCTTTGCACAAGGCGGCGCAGAGCCGCCATGTTCTGTTCGCTGATCTGGTTTTTGCGATTCAGGCATGTGCCGTCCATATCGACGGCCAGAAGTCTGATCATGAGCATCCCTCTTTCTGACGGTCTTCATTATAATCGCTGAAACGGGAAAAGGGCATGGACAATCCTGCGTAACTGTAAAAAAACCGCAGACGCGGTTTTTATCCGATGCGGATGAATACGGGGCCTGAGCCGAGATAAGCGCTGGCCACTACGGTCTCACTGCCGTTGTAGCCGCCATGCACGGCCTGTCCGTTGCCGATATATACGGCGATGTGGGCCATGCCCATGCCGCCGTCGGCATAATAGATCAGATCGCCTGGCTGCGGGTCGTCGGTCACTGTGCCCAAAGAGAGGTAGCCAGCCGGCCATCCATGGTAATAAATGCCATTGGCGGCCAATGCGTTGCTCACCAGCATCGTGCAGTCTTGTGCCGTGCCGACCTGTGCCAGCGCGGCCTCCGCGATCCCGGCACGTTCCTGCCTGCGCGCTTCTTCTTCATCCATGGCGTTGCCTTCTTCATCGAAGATATATGTCATGCCGTCGATCTCCATGGTCGTGTTTTTGACGATCTTTCCGTATGCGTCGCGGTAATGGGCGTGATCATCAGACCAGCCGGTCTGCAGGACGCCGTCCTCATCGAGCACATACGTCTCGCCGTTCACTTCGATCGTGCCGCTCTGGCGGATGCCATGTTCATCAAAATAATAGCGGCTGCCGTCGATGGTCTGCCATCCGCTCACCTTTCTGCCGTCCGCATTCACATAGAGGGTGCCCTCTTCTGTGGTGATGAAACGGGATGTGATCAGATAGCCGTGCGCATCATACAGGGTATCGTCTTGCCATCCGCTCAGCAGACGGCCGTCTTCCTGGAAATACCAGTCGGTTTCGTCAATGGTCCGTTCGCCGGCGGCCATCTTTCCATCTGCATCAAAATAATAACGGAAATCGCCGATGGTCTGCCATCCGGTCATCATTTCGCCGGTCTCGTTGAAGTAATATGTCCCTTCGTCCAGCTTCAGCCATCCTGTGGCCTGTTCCCTGGTCGTTTCGAGAACATAGTATCGCTCAGCGCCTTCGCCATGCCATCCCGGCTGTGCTTCGTAGGCGTAAACGGTGGAGATGACGGGAATGCATGTCGCGAAGCAGAGCGCCAGCGCGATCTTCCTGCCATGTTTCTCTAAAAGATTCATTCTGTTCACCTCATTTTGACCGAAAAGCAGTATAACATTTTTGTAAGATGGCTGCAAAGGAAATGGCTAAAAAGTATAAATAATGCGTTGAAAAATGCAAAAATTGATGTCAAATAAAGGATTTTTTTGAATTTTTTTAAGAATATTGAATAACGGAAAAGCCGCATGTCGATCGTGCGGCCTGTGTGTGTTTGCGCTGATCAGGAGGCATTCATGCGGCTGAGCAGCATGCTGACCTCCCTGGCAGTGGCAAGATCTTCAGAGAATGCACTGGCGCTGCCGGCGGCGATCCCTTTTCGCAGCGCATATGCATGGTCCCCATCTGATTCGAGATAGCCGGATAGGAAACCAGCGACCATGGAGTCGCCTGCACCTACAGAGTTGACCAGCGTGCCTTGCGGCGCCGGGCTCATGTGTGTTTGGCCATGCTCATCCAGCAGCACGGCGCCGGCCTTGGCCATGGAGACCAGCACGTTGCGTGCGCCCAGCTTTTGCAGCTTGCGGGCATAAGGGATGACCTCCTGCGGCGTGGTGAGCTTTACGCCAAACAGATCGCCCAGCTCATGATGGTTCGGCTTGATCAGGAATGGGTGGAATTGCAGCACCTTCATCATCAAACTGCCGGCTGCATCTACGATCACACGTGTGCGCTTGCCTTGCATGCGCTTCATGATGCGCTCATACATATCGTCTGGCAGAGAAGTGGGGATGCTGCCGGAAATCACGAGCATGTCCTCATCGCGGATAGCGTCGATCTTAGCAAACAGCGTTTCCAGTTCTCCTTCATTGATTCGCGGTCCTTGTCCGTTGATCTCTGTTTCTTCTTGTGACTTCATCTTGACGTTGATTCGTGAAAGCCCGTCTTGAACTTTGATGAAATCGATGCCGCATCCAAATTGCTTCAGCCGAGCTTCGATCTCTTCTCCGGTAAATCCGGCTACAAAGCCCAGGGCGGTGCTTTCATGACCCAGGTTAGCAAGGACGATGGATACATTGATTCCTTTTCCGCCAGGGAGAAGCTTTTCAAAAGTCGTCTTATTGATGGTGCCAGTGCTGAAATCATTCACCCGGATGATGTAGTCGAGCGATGGATTGAACGTTACCGTATAAATCATGTTCTTCCTCCTATGCCACGATGTTGGCCTCTTCATCATCAGCATAGCACCAACATTGTTGAAAGTCAAATAATAATTTTCGAAATAACAGTTGACAGAGTGCAAAATCGTGATATTATATGGTTGAAGCTTTTGATTCAACAATTATATACAGAAAGGAGTTTTTGAAATGAAAGCTAAAGCAGTCAGATTACATGGAGCGAACGACCTGCGGCTGGAAGAATTCGAGCTGCCCGAGATCAAGGATGATGAGATCCTGGTAAAAGTAGTATCCGACAGCGTTTGTATGTCCACCTACAAATGTGCCATCCTGGGCACCGCGCACAAGCGCGTGCATGAAGATGTGGCGGATCATCCTGCCATCATGGGACATGAGATGGCAGGAGACATCATCAAAGTAGGAAAGAAGCACCAGGATCGGTTCAAGCCGGGCATGAAGTTCACATTGCAGCCGGCCCTGAATTATAAAGGGACGATGTGGAGCCCGGGCTATTCCTATGAGTTCTTCGGCGGCGACACCACGTATTGCATCATTCCGCCTGAAGTGATGGAATTGGGCTGTCTGCTGGAATATAAGGGACGCGCATATTATGAAGCATCGCTGGCAGAGCCAATGTCCTGCAGCATCGGCGCATTCCATGCCGCCTATCATACGAAGATGGGGGTATACCATCATGAGATGGGCATCCGTGAAGGAGGAAAGCTCGCTATCCTTGCTGGCGCCGGGCCGATGGGACTGGGTGCGCTGACTTATGCGCTGCACTGCGACAGACGTCCGGGCATGATCGTCGTGACAGACATCAATCAGGAACGTCTGGATCGCGCGAAGCATCTGTTTCCGATCGAAGAAGCGGCTGCAGAGGGCATCGAGCTGCATTTCGTCAATACTGCTGATATGGATGATCCGGCTGCCAGCCTGCGCGAGATCAGCGGGGGAGATGGCTTTGACGATGTATTCTGTTATGCGCCGATCGCCTCAGTGGTAGAACTGTCCAGCGCTGTCCTCGGCCGAGACGGCTGCCTGAATTTCTTTGCCGGACCGACTGATAAGCAATTCAGCGCTAAGATGAATTTCTATGATGTGCATTACAACTCTACACATGTCATGGGCACGACCGGAGGCAATACCGAGGATATGATCGAGTCACTGCGTCTTACCGCGGAGAAACGCATCGATCCTGCAGTCATGGTGACGCATATCGGCGGACTGGATTCCGCGGCGGAAACGACGCTGAACCTGCCTAAGATCCCAGGCGGAAAAAAGCTGATCTACACACATCTCAACATGCCGCTGACCGCGTTGAGCGAGCTGCGTGACAAAGGTAAGGATGATCCGCGCTTTGCCGCATTGGCAGATATCGTCGATGCACATAAAGGGCTGTGGTGCCCAGAAGCAGAGGAGTATCTGCTGGCTCATTTTATCAGTGAATGATTTGTTCAACTCCGAACGCCTCGTGTATAATAAGAATTAACACGACAAGGTGAAAGGAGCATGAACAGAATGGAAGTAATGGAACAAAGACGCAGCGAGATCGTCGCATTTGTCAATGAACGGGAAAGCGTCACTTTTGCGCAGCTTAAGGAACGGTTCCCATCGGTATCGGAAATGACCTTGCGGACCGATCTGAAAGTGCTGGATCAGAACAGACAGCTGGTCCGCATCCATGGCGGTGCGAAATCTATCGATCAGGTGGTCGGCAATGATGACGTGCTGAAAAAGCGATTCGTTCGCAATACCGAAGCAAAGCGCGTGATCGCGAAAAAGGCGCTGGCATTCGTGGAGGCAAACCGGACCATATTCTTTGATTCTGGCAGCACTACGACCATGCTTGCGCATATCCTCAAGGATCAGCCGGATATGTTCTTTACCAGCGGACTGACATGTGCCATTGAGATGGCACGGCTGGAACAGTCACATATCTCATTGGTCGGAGGAAGCGTGAATTGCCGCAGCCTGAGCGTCAATGGCAGCGAAGCGATACAAAGCCTGCAGAAGGTCAATTTTGATATTGCTTTTATCGGCGTGACCCGATTTGATCAAGAGACAGGATTTACTTGTGAATCGCTGGAGGACGCACTGCTCAAGCGCACGGTCATCGCACGCACGAAAAAGATCATCGTGCTGATGGACTCCTCCAAGATCGGTCAACGGGGAACGTATACGATCTGTCAGCTTCAGGATGCGCACGCTGTGATCTGTGACAATGAACTTCCGCAAGCGTTTAAAGAGAAATGTGAGGAGCTGGGCGTAGCTGTTTACTAGCGGCTATGGCTGATGGAGCGGCACCCCGGCATTCTCTGGAGAGGATATCATATGAAAACAGCACTTCAGAAGTTTGGAAAATTTCTATCCGCAATGGTCATGCCTAACATCGGCGCGTTCATTGCCTGGGGATTCATCACCGCATTATTTATCGCCGACGGCTGGCTGCCTAATGAGCAGCTGGCATCGATACAGCCGTATATGCTCACTTATCTGCTTCCGATCTTGATCGCTGCGACCGGCGGCAAGATGATCGCCAAGGAACGCGGCATGGTCATCGGCGCGATCGCCATTGTCGGATGCATCGCCGGAGTTGGCGGTGTGGATGGACAGCCGATGCTGATGGCTGCCATGATCATGGGACCGTTTGCGGGCTGGGTGATCAAGAAATTTGATCAGCTGATGGAGGGACATATGCCAGCCGGCTTTGAGATGCTCATCAACAATTTCTCAGTCGGTATCCTTGGCATGATCCTCGCTATCTTGGGGTATTATTTCATCGGTCCGCTCATGACCGGCATCCTCAGCATGCTCAGTGCCGGAGTTGGCATCTTGCTGGAATATGGGCTCTTGCCGCTGGTGTCCATCTTTGTGGAACCAGCCAAAGTCTTGTTTCTCAACAATGCGCTCAATCATGGCATCTTTACGCCGATCGGCGTGGAACAGGCAGCGCAAGCCGGACAATCTATCATGTATATGCTGGAGGCCAATCCGGGACCGGGTCTTGGCGTATTGCTGGCATACTGGCTGTGTTCGACAGATAAGACGACGCGTGATTCTGCGCCAGGCGCCATCATCATCCATTTCCTGGGCGGCATCCACGAGATCTATTTCCCGTATATCTTGATGAATCCGATCATCATCATCGCGCCGATCGTAGGGAATATGTGCGCCATCGCATTTTACTCGCTCATGGGATGCGGGCTGGTCGGACCGGCCTCGCCTGGATCGATCATCGCCTTTGCGTCCATGGCCCCTACCGGATCGATGATCCCGACGCTGCTGGGCGTGGTCATCGCAGCCGGTGTCTCCTTTGCCGTGGCATGTCCGCTGGTCAAGCTGGCCAATGCGCGCGGCACACAGAGCCTGGAGAACGCCAAAGGCCAGATGCAGGAGATGAAGGCACAGTCAAAAGGACAGTTCATCGATGTGGTGACCGCGAAAAAGATCGTGTTTGCTTGTGACGCGGGCATGGGCTCTTCAGCGATGGGCGCGACCAAGTTCCGCAATCGTCTGAAAGCTGTGCGCCCGGATATCACGGTCATCAACACTTCGGTAGATAATATTCCATCTGACTGTGATATTGCCATCGTACAGGCGGTATTGGCACAGCGTGCCCGGGAATCTGCCCCGCAGGCCAAGTTGATCACCATCGGCAATTTCCTTGCGGATCCTGCACTGGATGATCTGTTCTTCCAGCTGTCTACCGGCGATCAGCTGATGGTAGAGAGCGATGATCAAGAGCCGGAAGAAGGTGCTGCGGCAGGCAACAAGGATATCCTGATCCCCGAAGGCATCCGTCTCAATCTGAGATCCGTTTCCAAAGAAGAAGCCATCCAGGCAGCCGGAGAGCTGCTGCATGAGCTGGGATATGTGGATGAAGCGTATATCCCGGCCATGTTGGAGCGAGAGAAGATCGTGACGACATATATCGGCATGGGGCTTGCTATCCCGCATGGCACTACGCATGATGCCGGGATCATCCATAAGACAGGCATCGTATTGCTTCAGTATCCGGAAGGCATTGATTTCGGCGAGGAGAAAGCACAGCTCGTCATCGGTATTGCCGGTATGGGCGGTGAACATATGGAAGTGCTGGCCAAAGTCTGCACCGCGCTCGATGATGCCGCCGTATTGGAAAAGATGAAGACGACTGATGATAAAGAATGGATCATGAGTCAGCTGATCTGATCAGTCTGAGCAAAGGAAAAGGACAGGATCTTACATTGAGTAAGGACCTGTCCTTTTTATCGCCTTAAGGCAAAGTGAGGAAATAAGGTCTGTGCTTACGATCCAGCACGCAGGATGAGGTCGTATCTGTCACCAAATGCCCGCATCGCTTCTGGTGAGCGGGATTGCCGGCCATGCGGCGGTCAATGATCTTGCGCATCAAAAAAAGCTGAAGCGCAGCATCATGATCTGATGAGCAGCATTCAGCTTATTGATCAGTTCAAACGGATGTATACTGGGCCAGATCCCACATTGACCGTGGATACCACGGTCTGGTTGCCGTTGTATCCGCCGTGTACGGCCTGTCCATTTCCGATGTATACGGCGATGTGCGCCATGCCCATGCCGCCGTCCGCGTAGTAGATCAGATCGCCCGGGGTCGGATCATTCGTCACCGTACCCAGTGACAGATAGCCTGAAGGCCAGCCGTGGTAGTAGATGCCGTTGGCTGCCAGCGCGTTGGTCACCAGCATCGTGCAGTCCTGAATGTTGCCGACCTGTGCCAGCGCTGCCTGGACGATCCCATTTCTGTTCGCGCTGGAGCTCTGCGCACCAGAGCTGGACGTTGAACCGCCATAGGAAGAAGAGCTGCTGCTCTGCGTTTCCTGATCGGCCTGTGCTTCTGCTTCTGCTTCTGCCTTCTCGAGGTCAGCTTTGCTCGTCGCTACGCCGTTGCTGTCGAAGACATACTCTTCGCCGTCGATCTCCGCGCTCATGTCTGTGTACATCATGCCGTATTTGTCAAAGTAATAGGAATTGCCATTGACATTACGCCATCCGGTGTACACATAGCCGTCTTCGTTCAGATAATACACTTCTTTGCCTTCACGCACCATGTCGCGTGCAAGCGTTCCGTCTTCTTGGAAATAATAGCGCTTGTCATCGATGGTCTGCCATCCGGTCGCTTTCTTGCCGTTTTCATCCAGATAGTAAACGGTGCCGTCCTTCAGTTCCAGGAACTGGTTGGTCAGCGGATAGCCGTTCTCTCCATACAGATGATCGTCATTCCATCCGCTCAGCATCTTGCCGTCTTCCTGAAACAGGTAGGCCACACCGTCGACCTCTGCTTCGCCGACGGTCATCTTTCCGCTCTCATCGAAATAATATTTCGCGCCGTCGATCTCCTGCCATCCGAACTGCATATCTGCTTCATCGTTGAAGTAGTATGTTCCTTCGTCCAGCTTCAGCCATCCGACGGCCTGTTCGCGCGATGTTTCAAGAATGTAATATCTGTCGCTGCCTTCGCCATGCCATCCCGGCTGTGCTTCAAAGGCGTATACAGCAGAAACCACTGGCACGCATGTTGCGAAACAGAGTGCGACAGCGATCTTCTTGCTGTGTTTCTCTAAGAAATTCATTCGTTTCACCTCGTATTTTCTTGTTCCGACGCGTCCAGTATAACATTGTTGTAAGATTGGTACAAATAAAACCGCTAAAAAGTGCACATGTCTCGCTAAAAAGTACAAAAAACAGGGCAATATTGCGGATCATTCCTTCTTATACCAGTATACGCTGCCTTGAGATGAGGGCTCTCCGCTGACGGGGTCTACCCGCCGTTCTTCCAGCGTATCCGGGCGTTCATACCATGGGCCTTCCCGTCCTTCATACAGGCGGTCGAAGGTGGCCTGGAAGATCTTCCGTGCATGGCTCATGTCTGCTTTTTCCAGCGTGCGGTTATCGTCGTAGCCGCTCCAGATGACGAGGGTGTACTGCGGGTTGTAGCCGGCGCACAGCGAGTCCCAGTCGCTGGTGCCTGACTTGACGGCCGTGGGCACATCGGGCGCTGAGCCCAGCATGGAAGGGTAAGCGTAAGTGATGTTCTTCGGGTCATAGGTCGCAGTGAGCAGCTGGCTGAGCATGAGCGTCTCATCCCGCTTCAGCAGCTGCTTCATCTGCGTCTCATCCTGCATGATCCATGTTTCTTTGCTGCGGATGCCGGATATCAGCTGCGGCTGGGCATACAGCCCTTCGGAAGCGAAGCTGTTATAGATCGAAGCGAGCTCGCAGACATTGAGCGATACGGTGCCCAGGGCCAGCGAAGCGTTGTCATCCGCGGTGATGCCATATTGCGCCAGGGCATGCTGCAGCGTCTGCGTGCCGAGGAACAGATGGGTCTTCACGGCGTAGATGTTGTCTGACATGCCGATGGCGTTGATCATCGAGATCTCCCGATATGGGTATTGATCGCCATAGTTCCCCGGCGCGTAAGTCTCGTTGTCGCCCAGCTGGAAGGTCGTCGGCTGAGAGATGAAGGTGGTGGACGGCGTGAAGCCTTGCTGGAGCGCACAGTAATACAGCAGCGGCTTGATGGTGCTGGCGATCTGCCGCTCGGCGTGCAGGGCGCGGTTGTATTGGGATTCCGTGTAGCTCTTGCCGCCGGCCATGGCCAGGATATGATCGGTGAATGGCTCGAGGATGACCGCGGCGGCCTGCATCTCGCTGTCGCTGCCCAGATTCTCCTGCAGCGAAAGGTAGAGCGCGCGGCTTGCCTGCGGGTCGAAATATGTATAGACATCGAGCTGGTCCTTGGTCAGGTTCATGGCAGAAAGCTCAGCGAGGACGGCGTCGATGTAATATGCGCGGATATCGTCTTCTTGTTCATCATCGCGGTGGTCGAGGATGACCAGCTCTTCGTTCATGGCTTCTTCATATGCCGCTTCATCGATCACCTGTTCATCTTTGAGCACTTGCAGCACGGTCTGCTGGCGGCTGATGGCGTTTTCATAATGCAGATAGGGGGAGAAGGCGCCGGGACCGTTGACCACGCCGACCAGCATGGCCAGCTCGCCGGCGCTCAGCTCATCCATGTCTTTGCCGAAATAATAAGAAGAGGCCTCGCTGATGCCGTAGATGCCATGGCCGAAATACAGGGTGTTGAGGTAGCCTTCCAGGATGTCTGCCTTGCTGTAATGCATCTCGAGACGGACCGCATAGAAAAACTCCTCGATCTTGCGCTGCAGCGTCTGCTCATTGGTCAGAAACAGGTTTTTGGCATATTGCTGCGTGATGGTCGATCCGCCTTGCAAGGTGTCGCTGTGCATGTTGTTTCGCAGCGCGGAGACGATGCGGATCGGGTCAAAGCCCATGTGCAGGTAGAAACGGCGGTCTTCCACGGCGACGAAGGCGTCCTGCACTTGTTGTGGGATGTCTTCGAGATCGGTCCATTCCATATCTTCGCCGAAGTTGCTCTCGTACAGGATGTCGCCATTGCGGTCATATAATGTGATGTGATGGCGCTGTTCGCTGAGCGAGAGCGGTGCGATCAGCGCATATGTATATATAAGGAGAATGGCGCTCACCAGAATGAACAATATCCAGGCTGTGATCTTCGCTGCCTTTTTCATGGCATCACCCCAGTGTTATTGTGTTCATGAACGGCTGTTTTAAACATCGCTGCAGGGATGAGCGGCAAACGCGTTCATTTGGCAAAATAAAAGCTTGCGTATTATAAGGTTTCTGATATAATGCTCATGATGTCATGTAACGGAGGCTTATGAAACGGGATATCACGATGATACAGAGGAACAGAGCAAACCGCGAGACGCTGTGGCAGCACAGCGGCGAAGCTGCGGAAACGAAGACTGCCAGAGGCAGGCGCATCAGCATGCAGTGCGCGGATCGTTCTGTCACCCTTTATCTATATGAACAGGCGGCCGTGCTGGAAAGCATCTCGTCACTGTCTGTGACGATGATGTTCCGCGCGGGGCACAAGACCCGTGCGCACGCGGGAAGCGAGATCGGCACGGTGCCGCTGGAGATATACACACACAGCCTGGAACAGGAGGACGGCCGGGTGCGGATCGTCTACGATGTCCTGACGATGGGCTCTGCGTGTGAAAGCTTTGAACTGGAAGTGAGGGAGAATCAACATGAATCAGATTGAAGACGGACTCAAGTCGGCGGTCAGCCGTGCCGTCACTGCGGCGTTCGATATCGATTTCAGCGGGGATCAGGTCGTGATCGAGATTCCCAGAGACAAAAGCCACGGAGATTATGCCTGCAATACGGCGATGCAGCTGACCAGGACGCTTCATCGCAATCCGCGCATGATCGCCGAGGAGCTGATGAAGCATTTTGACCTGCAGGAAGCGGGCGTACGCTCTTATGAGATCGCCGGACCGGGCTTCATCAATTTCACGATGAACCGTGATTCGCTGACGACGGTCATCGGCAAGGTCCTGCAGATGGGCAAAGATTATGGGACAAACGACAGCGGCGCGCAGATGAAGGTCAATGTGGAATATGTATCCGCCAATCCGACCGGAAACCTGCATCTCGGTCATGCCCGCGGAGCGGCATGGGGAGACAGCGTGACCCGGCTGATGAAGGCGAGCGGTTACGATGTGACCAGGGAATATTATGTCAATGATGCCGGAAACCAGATCATCAATCTGGGTAAATCGCTGCAGGCGCGCTACCGCGAATATCTGGGACTTCCTTTTTCACTTCCGGAAGACGGCTATCATGGCGAGGATGTCAAAGAGATCGCCGTCAGCCTGGCCAAGGCGCATCAGGATGCCTACGCGGAGGAGACAGAGGAAAATCTGGCGTTCTTCAAGCAGAAGGGCATCGAATTTGAACTGGAGAAGATCCGTAAGGATCTGGACTATTACCGGGTGCATTTTGATGTGTGGAGCAGCGAGCAGGCGATCCGTGATGCCGGCAAGGTGGAAGCAGCGCTCGAGGTGCTCAAGGAAAAAGGGCTCACTTATGAAAAAGAGGGCGCGTTGTGGTTCGAAACGACTCGCTTTGGCGATGATAAGGACCGTGTCCTGCGCAAAACAGACGGCTCTTACACATACCTCGTACCGGATATCGCATATCATAAGGACAAGATGGACCGCGGATATGATCTGCTCGTGGATTTCTTCGGTGCGGATCACCATGGCTATGTCCCGCGCCTGAAGGCGAGCATCGCGGCGCTGGGCAATGATCCGGAGCGCCTTGCGGTAGACATCATTCAGATGGTCCGTCTGGTGGAGAACGGACAGGAAGTCAAGATGAGCAAGCGCCTGGGCAATGCCGTCACCATCCGCGAGCTGTGCGATGAGGTCGGCGTAGATGCGGCACGTTATTTCTTCGTGCAGCGCGCGCTGGATACGCATCTGGATTTCGACCTGGGCCTGGCACGCTCACAGAGCAATGACAACCCGGTCTATTATGCACAGTATGCGCATGCGCGCATGTGCTCCATCCTGCGTCAGGCGCAGGATGTGCCGGAAGCATCATCCTATGAGCGGCTGACGCATGAGAAGGAAGCGGACCTGATGAAGTATATCAACGAGTTCACCAGCGTGGTGAGCGAGGCCGCCAGACTGCGCGCGCCGCATAAGGTGTGCAACTACATTCAGAAGCTGGCACAGAAGTTCCACAGCTTTTACAACGCTTGCAAGGTGATCGACCGCGAGGATATGGAACTGAGTGCGCAGCGTCTTGATCTGGTGAAGGCAGCCAGGATCACACTGGGCAATGCGCTTGAACTGATCGGCGTGGAAGCGCCTGAAAAGATGTAGGAGGATTCAACATGAAAAAATCGATGGTTGATGTTGCTTTTGACCTGATGACGAGAAAGAAAAAACCGGTCGTGTTTCTGAAGCTGTGGCAGGAAGTCAGTGAGATCATGGGATTCACGCCTGCGCAGGAAGAAGACAACATCGCACAGTTTTACGGGGATCTTTCTCTCGACGACCGTTTCGTGAATGTGCTCGAAAACAAGTGGGACCTTCGTTCCAGACACACATACAACGAGAGCGTTGTGGACACAAGCTCGATCATTATCGATGAGGACAGCGATGACGGGTTCGATGAGGACCATGAGGATCACGCTGAGGTGGAATAAGACCAGTGAGGGACCGGGAAACCGGTCCTTTCTGCATGGTGAAAACTTTGTTCGAAATTTAGGACGCGGCACTTAACAAACAGGGCAAAATGAAGTATTATAATAGGTGTGAAACACATATTAAGGAGGATTAATAATTATGTTAGTATCAGCAACTGAAATGATTAACAAGGCTCATGAAGGGCATTATGCCATCGGTGCGTTCAACATCAACAACCTCGAGTGGACAAAGTCCATCCTGGCTGCAGCCGAGGAAGCAAAGTCACCGGTCATGTTAGGTGTATCTGAAGGCGCTGCAAAGTACATGTGCGGATTCAAGACGGTTGTTGCCATGGTGAAGGAGATCCACGACAGCATGGGCATTACCGTACCTGTTGCCCTGCACCTGGATCACGGTTCTTATGAAGGCGCTAAGGCGTGCATCGAAGCGGGATTCACCTCTGTAATGTTTGACGGATCTCACTATGACTTTGAAGAGAATCTGGCAAAATCCAAGGAAATGATCGAACTGGCACATTCCAAGGGACTGTCCATCGAGTGCGAAGTCGGTGGTATCGGCGGTGAAGAAGACGGTGTCGTTTCTGCCGGTGAACTGGCTGATCCGCAGGAATGCAAGACCATCGCTGAGCTGGGCGTTGACTTCCTGGCAGCAGGTATCGGAAACATCCACGGAAAGTATCCGGCAAACTGGGCAGGTCTGAGCTTTGACCGTCTGGCAGAGATCCAGGCTGTAACGAACGGAAAGCCGCTGGTACTGCATGGCGGATCCGGTATCCCTGCAGATCAGATCGCTAAGGCGATCACGCTGGGCGTATCCAAGATCAATGTCAACACGGAGCTGCAGCTGGAGTTCGCTGCCGCAACGCGTAAGTACATCGAAGAAGGAAAAGACCAGGAAGGCAAGGGCTATGACCCGCGTAAGCTGCTGAAGCCGGGCGCTGATGCCATCAAGGCAAAGGTCATCGCTATGATGAATCAGTTCGGTTCTGCTGGAAAGGCTGAATAAAGATCAACATGAGGGAACTGCGGTTCCCTTTTTCTTTTGGGATCATGCGTAAAAAGAAAAGCTTAACCATCAAAATGGTGACTCAACAGTTTGAACAATGTATTCGGCATCAAAATTATGATACTTTATTGACTTTGTAAGCTTGTTTCATTGTTTGAAAAGTATTAAGTCACCAAACTGTTGGTTAAGCCAAAAGAAAAAGATCCCTCTGGATCCTTTTCGATGAATGTCTGTGGCAGCCGCTGATCCGCAGGCTGTTACAAGAAAGGAATTGGTTTGTTCAGATCAGCACGGCATGCAGGATATGCACGAGGATCAGCAGGAAGACACAGACAGAAAGCGTGCGGTGGATCTTCATCCATTCGGCTTTTCTTCGCAGTGACTTAGGCATCGCACTCAGCAAGAGCAGCATCAGCGCGATCCAAGCGATCTTTCCGCTCAGCATGGCAGGGGTGTCATTGGCAAGCAGGCCATGGAGCAGGGCAAGGACGGCGAGCGCGATGCCGCAGAGCGCATGCGCGATCATTGCGGAACGGGTCACTGGCTTTCTGCGCGGCAGGATGCAGATCACCAATAAGATGATCGATGCGGCTGCCAGCAGATGGCTGATGATCACATTGTTCATATTTCCCCCGCGAGTTAGCTTTAACTAACTGCATCCAGTATAACAGATTCCATTCAGATGTAAAGGGCTTTTTGGCGATTGGCTGTGCTTTGTTGTCAGCCGCTGCATACAAAAAGACGGGACCTGCCCGTCTGTGTGATCTATTTATGATACAGTGAATCGTCGCTCTGATAGCGGTCTTCGCAAGTCAGATACATGTGCAGCCGGCGGAAGGTGTCGCTGTCCACATCGGAGAGGATGACGGAGCTGTGCACATCGCAGTGCTTCAGCTTTTCCAGCTGCTGCATCGCCAGGTGAGAGAGCGGGTTGGTCGTCGCTGAGATGGACAGGGCGATCAAGACCTCGTCAGTGTGCAGACGCGGATTACGGTTGCCCAGCGTGCTCACTTTCAGCTTCTGGATCGGCTCGATGATGCTGGGAGAGATCAGCGGGATGCTGTCGTTGATGTCTGCCAGCGTCTTTAAGGCGTTGAGCAGGGCGGCGCTGCTGGCGCCGAGCAGATCGGTCGTCCTGCCGGTGACGATGCGGCCGTCTCCCAGTTCGATGGCGACTGCCGGTCCGCCGGTCTCCTCCGCTCTGTCTCTTGCGGCCTGAATGCAAGGACGGGCCGATTTGGTGATGTCTGCCTGCGACATGATCAGCTGGATCTTTTCTACGACTTCTTCGCTGGCGCGTCCGCGCTTGAGATCCATGCGGGCCTGATACAGGCGGCGGACGATCTCCTTGGCGCTGGCCATGCGGGCAGCCTCGTCATCGACGATGCAGTTTCCCGCCATATTGACGCCCATATCGGTCGGGGAACGGTATGGGCTTTCCCCGTAGATCGAAGTGAACATGGCGCGCAGGACCGGGAAGATCTCTACATCGCGGTTGTAATTGACCGTGGTCTCGCCATAGGCTTCCAGATGGAACGGGTCGATCATGTTGATGTCATTGAGGTCTGCGGTAGCCGCCTCATAGGCCAGGTTGACCGGATGCTTCAGCGGCAGGTTCCAGATTGGGAAGGTCTCAAACTTGGCATAGCCGGCCTTGATGCCCCGCTTGTGCTCATGATAAAGCTGGGAAAGGCAGGTGGCCATCTTGCCTGAGCCTGGTCCCGGCGCGGTGACGACGACCAGCGGCTTGGATGTCTCGATGTAGTCATTGATGCCGAATCCTTGATCGGAGATGATGTGTTCCACATCGTTGGGGTAGCCTTCGATCGCATAATGCAGGTAGACCGGCACGCCCAAGCGCTGCAGGCGCTGCCGGAAAGCCTCGGCGCGGGCCTGCTTGTCATAACGGGTCAGCACGACGCTGCCCACATAGAGGCCGACGGAGCGGAACGCGTCGATCAGGCGCAGCACTTCCTCGTCATAGGTGATGCCCAGGTCATTGCGCAGCTTGCTCTTTTCGATGTCGCTCGCACAGATGGCGATCACGACTTCCACATGCTCCTTCAGCTCCAGCAGCATCTTGAGCTTGCTGTCAGGCTGAAAGCCGGGAAGGACGCGTGAGGCGTGGTTGTCATCAAACAGCTTTCCGCCAAACTCGAGATACAGCTTGTTGTCAAAGGAATGGATCCGTTCCATGATGTGAGCAGACTGCATCTTCAGATACCGGTCATTGTCAAACGCGATGTTGTTCATCTATATATCCCCTTTCGTACATGCCGTTTTAAACACTTCCGCTATTATAGCAAAAAAACCAGTAACATACTACGAAAGAAATCAAAATCGGGAAAAATCGTACCGGTCTGCGGAAAGCGCGACGTTTGGACTAAATTTACACACAGTATGGCTTTCAATCATAAAATGTTTTATAATAGAATAGGTTTTCAGACCACGGAAGGAGAATCTCCAAAATGGAAGAAGTTATCAAGATTGAAGGAGGTCATCGGCTGCACGGATCTGTCCGCATCAGCGGATCGAAAAATGCGACAGTGGCATTGATTCCGGCGGCGGTGCTGGCGCATGGACCGGTTACGATCTGTGGTGTGCCCAACATCTCGGACGTTCATTCTTTATCCGTATTATTGAACGAATTAGGCGTGGCTGTTAAAAAACAGTCTGACGATATCATCATCATTGACCCGACGGAGATGGAGAACCGTCCGATGGTCAGTGAATCCGTATCCAAACTGCGTGCCTCATATTACTTTATGGGCGCGCTTTTGGGCAAGTATGGAAAAGTGGAGATGAAGATGCCTGGGGGATGCTATCTCGGCCCCAGGCCCATCGACCTTCATCTGAAGGGATTTGAAGCGCTTGGCGCAAGCGTCACTTATGAGAAGGGATGCTATATCATCGAGGCAAAGGAGCTGGTCGGCAATAAGATCTTCCTCGATATTTCCAGTGTGGGTGCGACCATCAACATCATGATGGCGGCGGTCTATGCCAGAGGCAGGACGACCATCGAGAACGCGGCCAAGGAGCCGGAGATCATCGATATCGCGACGATGCTCAACAAGATGGGCGCGCACATCCGCGGCATGGGTACGAGCGTGATCACCATTGACGGCGTAGACCGGCTGATGGGCTGTTATCATGAGATCATCCCGGACAGGATAGAGGCGGCGACCTATGTGGTGCTGGCTGCCGCGGCCGCAGACGAGATGGTGATCGAAAACATCATCCCGCAGCATCTCGACGCGCTGCTGATGAAGCTGGATGAGATCGGCATCGAGATGGAAGTAGAGGTCGACCGCGTCAGGGTGCGCGGCATGCGCGGATCGCTGAAAGGCACGGCCATCAAGACCAAGCCGTATCCGGGCTTTGCCACCGATATCCAGCAGCCGCTGACCACTTTGCTGACGCAGGCGCAGGGTCAGTCCATCATCACCGAGACCATCTATCCGGAGCGGTTCAAACATTGCGCAGAGCTCAACAAGATGGGGGCGAACATCGATGTGATGGTGCCGAGCTGTTTTGTCAACGGGCCCAGCAGGCTGAGCGGAACGGAAGTGACCGCGACGGACCTTCGCTGCGGCGCGGCGCTGGTCGTTGCCGGACTGATCGCTGATGGCATCACGGAAATTCATGATATCTATCATATTGACAGAGGATATGAGAACCTGGATGGCAAACTGAGCAGTCTGGGCGCAAATATCTGGAGAGAGACGATCGATTGAGCGTGGCATGGAAGCCCGCCTAGAGCGATCGATCAAGTGCCGGGAAGTTCCCGGCCTTTTTGCATGACAGGGATCGTGTCAGAAAAAAGACCAGAGACAACGGTCTTTGCAGCCATTGTCTCTGGTGTTCGGGAAAGGAGCTGGAACGTTCAGCCCTTTGTTTATTTATTGCAGGAAACGGAATTCACCGAATGAAGAATCGACATGGTAGTCCGGTGCTTCGGTCTTCGGGTCGATCCAGGAGATCCATTCCTGAACAAGCTCGCCATCTTCTGCAGGCAGAGAGAATTCGGCGCGGTATACGCCGGCACGCATGACATTGTCATGGATCAGATCCAGATCCTGCAGGGAAGCCATCGGCACTTTTCCTTCGACGATGTAGCCGTCATCCGTAGCGACGCCTGCGCTGTCCAGGCCTTCCAGGTTCCAGGTGCCGTCAAAGTGACGGTAGTATTCGATGGAGTAGTCATGCACTCTTCCTTGCGGGTCGATCTCCACGCCATAGTAGAGCGGCATGCCCTCTGTCGTCGGTTTATCGATGCTGCCGCCGGCCAGGAACAATTCTACGCGGTCTTCGTTATCCACGGTGCTCTCGTCTTCTTTCCACTCTTCTTCGCTGACGACATTTTCGTCATGCACTTCGAAGCAGAAGTAGAAGTCGGTTCCGTCGTGGTATCCCTTGAATACGGTCAGCGGAGCTTCCTTCGTATCCCATGGGAAGTGGAAACCGCCGCTGATGGACGGAACGTCCGCCCATACGGCATCATCGAGGTTTCCATCGATGGCTGCGGCATCTTCGCGCAGGACGACATCGTAATGCGGTGTCGTCGCTTCATTATAAGCGATCGTGGAAGATGATGCGTCGTCGGTGGTGCTGGTGCAGCCGGTGCTCATGAGCATCGCGGCCGCGAGAGAAGATAAAGCGGCATAACGGCAAAGCTTTTTCATAAATATCCTCCTTCCTTGCCATAATTGTCACTTTCATTATAACGCAGCGGAAAACACATCACAACAGCAAAAGTAAGCGTTTACAACAAATTATCGCCATATCCGCAGAGGTGAAAAAAGAAATAATGTAAACGCTAACAATTCTGTTGCTGATTCTGTTATAATAAAGAAGGGCATCAGGAGAAGGCAGGTGATGAGATGATCCGGATCGCAATTTTGGAAGATGAACGCACAGCGAAGGCGATCATTTATGAATTGGGAAAGCTGCTTCATCAGGAAGAGTGGCTGTTTCGCCCGTTTCTGAAGGCGAGCGAGCTGGCTGCGGCACAGCGGGGAGAAGAGTATGACATCGTCATCCTCAAGGCCATGTTCGCTACACAGCGGGCAGAGAGCGTCTTTGTCAGGCCGTATGAAGATCGAGTCGTGATCTATGTGCTGCATGAGGGAGACGAGATCGAAGCACAGAACAGTGAGCGCACCTTCTTCCTGCATGAGAAACGGATCATCCAGGAACTGCGGGAGCAGTATCCGAAGGTGGACAGACGCCTGCGCGGAAAAGAGGAATACGTCTTCTCCTATAACAATGTGAAAGTGATCCTGAGCATGAATGATATCTATTATCTGTCGAAGGAAGACAAGCTCGTCTGTTTCCATACCAGAAGAGGGCTGTTCAGCGAACGCGCCAGCATGAATGACATGGCGGAGCGCTTTGCGCCGTATGGGTTTGAACGCATCCATGCCTCATTTCTGGTCAATATGCATCATGTGTTCGGCGTGGAGAGCGATACGGTGCTCATGGATCAGCAGGACCGCCTGCCGCTTGCCCGCTCGCGAAAGCAGCAGTTTCTGGGCATCATGGAGAGAAAACGGCTGCAGTGCTGATCTTTCCGGAAAACAGACCTGATTTTCCATCACAGTGCACATATCCCGCTTTCTGTATATAATGGAATCAGAAAGAAAAGATATCAAAAGAGAGCGGTGGGAAGATGACAATTTAAAGAGCCGGTGATTGATAACATCCGGCAAAGTTCAACGCTATGGTGAGGGATACACCAGAGGGAATGCCTGAGGGTATGGGAACATACCGACGGGAAACAACATCCGGATGCACGGACTTCATGGAAGCTGATCATAGAAAGGCAGGATCGTTTGACGAGCTGCCGCAGAACAGAAGCAACGATATCATAGGCGGCCATGAAGAAACGTGATAAACAGCGGTTCCAATCGGAAATGACAAGGAAGAAAAGATGTCACGGGATGATGGAAACCCAAAAATTGAAGAGTCAAACAAAAAGGACAGCGCGATGAGTGGTTCTTTCTGAGCTTTGGGTATATACGTATTCTTAATAGCTACTAAAACTAAACTTGAGAATAATGAAACTACCCAAATACAAGAAAGAATCCGATGAGGTGCTGTTCTTTTGCAACGTAAAAAGATTGAAAAGTGCTTTATGCGATCATGCAGTTTGGACAGAACATAAAGAATAAGCAGATATGGAATAATGCTGGACATAGATATCTGACATTTAAAATAACTTGCTGAGTTCGAGCAACGAATCTCGAAAAATTTACAAAATATGCAGAACAAGGAAGGGTGGATCAAGCGTATCGATGGGATAGTGTAAAATAAAAGGCTTAACCATCATAATGGTGACTCAACAGTTTGAACAATGTATTCGACATCAAAATTATGACATTTTATTGATTTTGTAAGCTTGTTTCATTGCTTGAAAAACAGTAAATCACCAAATCGTTGGTAAAGCGAAATAAAAAAGCAGACATATTTCAAGCATGTGCGTGGAAACAAAGAGAGATGTTAAATATCACGTTCATGAAGAAAACTCATGCGGAATGATGAAATTGCTGGTGAACTTTTTAGCATGTATCAAAATGTACTGAGAAGATCCGAATAAGGAGAGATAGGAGGAAAAAAATGGATGATTCAATCGTGGAATTTGACTATCAGTATTGTACGAGGTGTGAGGCCTGTGTAGAAGTTTGCCCGACACTCTGCATAGTAATGAAAAAAAGAGGAGCGTATATGTATCCTCATATCACGGACCCTGGCGAATGTATCGGGTGCGGGATCTGCATAGACACCTGTCCGGCAGGGGCAATCAAAATGAAATAAGACAAAATATTGATCGTAACGAAATCAAACCAGCAAGATGCGAAAATGGCGCTGCACTGTATTGAAGTGAAGCGCCATTCGCTTTTTTGGATCTGATGCTTATGAAATTGTGACAAAGCCAGAGATCGAAAGTAATCTAACAGATTGCGAAAAGCCTGCGGATCTCTTTGCGGTCTCTCGTCTTTAACAGCGCAAGCATGAGCAGGATCCTGGCTTTGTGCGGAGAGAATGTATAGGCGGGGATCGTGTCGCCCTGCGGATCGAAGATCGGGGAATCGAAGACGATGCCCTGCGGTACGCGGCTGGCGCGCACGATGAAATGGCGGGAAGCCAGCTCATGCAGATGCGTCTGCCAGGCGCTGCCATAATTTCCGCTTCCGCTGCCGGCTAAGACGACGCCGTCGCTGTGTTCGCACATATGGTCCAGGATGCCGATGTCTGCGCCGCAGTGCCAGTAGGCGATGCTGACGCGGGGAAGGTGGGTGATCTCCATGCCGGAGAAGGGAGAGGAACATGTCCTGGGACGGCGGCTGCGGCTGAGAAAGCACACCTGATCATCGCGCATATAGCCCAGCGAGCCGAAATGTCCGATCTCGAAGGCATCGGTCTTATAGCTGTTGCTCTTGCGGATGTCGCGCCCGGAATAGATCGTGTCGGAAAACACGGCGAGCACGCCGGCGCCGCGCGCTTCCTCGCTGCAGGCGAGCGCTACTGCCTGATACAGGTTCATCGGTCCATCGGCGCTGGCAGCGGTCGCCGGACGCATGGAACCAGTCAGGACGACGGGAAGATCATGGCGCAGCGTGAGGTTGAGGAAGAATGCGGTCTCTTCCAGCGTATCTGTGCCATGGGTGACGACGATGCCGTCTACATCCGGATCCGCGCCGTAAGCGTCGATCAGGTCGCGCAAGGCGATCCATCTCTCCTCATCCATGTCGTTGCTGTCGATGTTGCACATCTGCACGGTCTTCAGATGAGCGAGCGATCGGATGGAGGGCACGCTCTCCAGGATGTCGGACACGCTGATGCGTCCGGCCTGATAATCGGCTGCTTTGCCGGCATCTCCGCTTCCGGCGATGGTGCCTCCGGTGGCGATGATCACGATATTTTTCATCATAAACCTCCTGTCAAGATCAAGCTGCCGTTATCTTATCACATCCAGATGAAGATTTTTCCTGATTTGTTTCCGATTTTTCCATTTTTATTGTCTTTTGCCCAGCATGACATAAAATAAAGGTGCAGACAGGGATCTGTGATAAAGAGAGCGGTGGGAAGATGACGGTTTCAGTTTAAGCGGGTCGACCGCAGAAAGACAGACGGACATGGATCACATTCCAGGGAATGACGAAGTGCAGATCATCCGCAAGGAACATGCCAGAGCAAACGTACGGTCTGGACGGGAAATGATGCATGGACGGTGAATAAGCGGCACAGCAATGTGAAGACATATGCGGGATGGTAATGATATCATCCCTTTTTCATGCGTGTTTTCCCGGGAAATCGAGAAAGATCCGCAAAATGATACAGGATCGGCAGAGCTTGGGAAAGCCGATGCAAGAGGGGCGGAAAGGATAAACGGGTAAACTTACTATTTTGATTGAGGGGGAAGTTTGTTATAATAAAGCCACTGGGGGTATCGTATGCGATCATTTACGAGAGAGACGTTCATTCAGATCCTGAAGGATCATGGGCAGCAGCCGAGCGATGTGCAGATGGCGCAGTTTGACCGGTATGTGAAGGAGCTGGCAGAGTGGAATCAGAAGATGAACCTGACCGCGATCACGGCAGAAGCAGAGGTGTATGAGAAGCATTTTCTCGACTCGCTGCTTCCTTTTCTGGACCTTGAGCTGACGCATCTCTGCGATGTCGGCGCGGGGGCCGGCTTTCCCAGCATCCCGCTGAAGATCATGCGCCCTGATCTCGACGTGACGATCCTGGAGCCCCTGAACAAGCGGATCCTTTTTCTGAATCATCTGTGCGCGCAGCTGGGGCTGAAGAATGTGCACTGTATCCATGCGCGGGCAGAGGATCATGCCCGGGAACACCGGGAGAGCTTTCCTGCGGTGAGCGCCCGTGCCGTGGCCGCGCTTCCTGTGCTGTGCGAGCTGTGCCTGCCGTTGGTGGAAAAGGGCGGGCTGTTCATCGCCATGAAAGGGCCGGGCGGCATGGAAGAAGCAGAGGCATCTGCGCATGCGCTCAGCGAGCTGGGCGCAGTGCTGGAGCGAAGCGAAAAGAGCGTGCTGAGCGACGGCGCGGAACGGATCAACCTGATCTTTCGCAAGGTGCGCTCCACGCCGAAAAAGTATCCGCGCAATTTCGGACAGATCAAGAAACACCCGCTGTAGGAGATGATAGAATGAGAGAGAGCAAGGTCGTATCCATTGATGAAATCAGGCCGAATCCGTATCAGCCCCGTGTGGAGTTCGACGATGAGGCGCTGATGGAGCTGTCACAGTCCATTCGGGAAAACGGACTGATTCACCCGATCACGGTCAGAAAGGAAAACGACGGCTATGAGATCGTGGCCGGAGAGAGGAGATATCGGGCGATGAAGATCGCCGGCATGCTGGATATCCCGGTCATCGTCATCGACGCCGACGAAGTGCAGATGGCGGAGATGGCGCTGGTCGAGAACATCCAGCGTGAGAACCTGAGCGCCATCGAAGAAGCGAAAGCGTATGTGCAGATCATGAAGACCTCCGGCATCAGCCAGTCTCAGCTGGCGCTGAAGGTCGGCAAGAGCCAGAGCGCGGTGGCCAACAAGATCCGCCTGCTGCAGCTGGAAGAGGAAGTGCAGCAGGCAGTCAGCGCCCGTCAGATCACGGAGCGTCATGCGCGGGCATTGCTCAGCGTGCCGAAGGAGGAGCAGAAGCACGTGCTGGATACCATCGTGAAAAAGGGGCTGACGGTGGCCCAGAGCGAAAAGCTGATCCAGAAGGAAAGCGAGCCGAAGGAGAAGAAAGAAAAGAAGATGCTGAAGGGGCTGACCCGGAACATCCGCATCGGCCTGAACACCATCGAGCAGGCGGTCGGCATGATCCAGAAGAGCGGCATCGACATCAGCAGCGAAACAAAAGAGACGGAAGATGAGGTCGTGGTGACGCTGCGTTTTCCAAAGTAGACAGAAGGACGTGAGAACATGGGAAAAATCATTGCGATATCAAACCAGAAGGGCGGAGTCGGAAAGACGACGACAGCCATCAATCTGGCCGCCGGCCTGGGATATCTGCGCAATAAGGTGCTGCTGGTCGATTTCGACCCGCAGGGCAATGCCTCACAAGGGGTCGGGGCAAGCAGGGAGGATGGTCAGCCGACCGTATATAATCTGCTGATGGAAGATTATGAGGCGGATGATGTCATCGAACATCTGAGCAAGCCGCCGATCGACATCATTCCGGCGAACATCGCCCTGGCCGGCGCCGATCTGGAAATGGTGCGCTTTGAGGGCGGCAAGGAAGAGCTGCTGAAAAAGAAGCTCGATCCGATCAAGGCGCGTTATGATTACATCATCATCGACTGTCCGCCTTCGCTGGGCCTGCTCAACACCAATGCGCTCACCGCGGCTGATTCGGTGATGATCCCGGTGCAGTGTGAATATTATGCGCTGGAGGGCGTCACGCAGCTGCTGCTGACGATCCGTCTCGTCCAGCAGCTCTTTAACCCGGATCTGATGATCGAAGGGGTGCTGCTGACCATGTATGATGCGCGGACAAAGCTGTCTGTCGAGGTCCAGCAGGAAGTTCGACAGCATTTCAAGGACCGGGTGTATCATCATTATATTCCCCGCAATGTCAAGCTGAGCGAATCTCCTTCCCGCGGAAAGTCCATCTTTGAGTATGATGTCCGCTGTGAGGGAGCCAAGGCCTATGCGGGGCTGGCCAATGAAGTGGTGAAGCGAAACAGGAAGCAGGTGTAATATGGCAAAGAAAAGCGAAGCGCGCCTGGGCAAGGGCCTGGCGGCCATCTTTGGCGAAGATGTCAACGATGTGCTGGAGGATATCCAGCAGGGAAAGAGCGATACGCATGTCAGCGGGCGCTTTGAGGTCTCGATCGACGATGTCCGCCCTAACCCGTATCAGCCGCGCAAGACATTTGATGAGGGGCGCCTGCGGGAACTGGCTGATTCCATCCGCCAGCATGGCGTATTCACGCCGATCCTGGTCAAGCGTTCGCTGGGTGGTTATGAGCTGATCGCCGGAGAGCGGCGCCTGCGCGCCTGCCGTCTGGCCGGGATCAAGAAGATCCCCGCCATCGAGATGGAGTTTGATGATCAGCAGATGATGGAGATCGCACTGCTGGAGAATATCCAGCGGGAAGACCTCAATGCCATCGAGGAAGCGAAGGCATATGAAAAGCTGATCCAGAAAGTCGGATATACACAAGAAGAGCTTGCCCGCCGCATCGGCAAGTCGCGTGAGCATGTCGCCAACATGATGCGCCTGCTGAAGCTGCCGGTGCGTCTGCAGCAGCATGTGACGGCGCATGAGCTGTCCATGGGACATGTCCGCGCTCTGCTCTCCCTTGAGGATGAGGCGCTGATGGAAGAAGTCGCGCAGAAGGCCATCCGTGAGCAGATGAGCGTGCGCGCGGTGGAAAAGCTGGTGAAAGGCATGGTGCAGCCGAAGCCGAAGAAAAGGGAAAAGGCGCGCGATATCCACATGGAAGCAGTCGAGCACCGGCTTCAGGAACGGTTTCAGACCACGGTGAAGGTGGCGAACGGCCAGATCGTCATCCGTTACGACGGCGATGATGACCTCAACCGGATCCTGGAGATGATCGGCGGACTGGACGAGGGCGTATGAAGAAGACAGTGAGGAGGATCGTGATGGGCGTGATCCTTCTTTGTCTTTGTGCGGCAGGATACATGATCTGGCAGGTCATGGATATCTATCCGGAAGGATATACCGCCGAACAGCTCGGCATCGAGGAGCTGTATTCAACGCGCGATGAAAACGGCAATGGGACGGATGACTATCATGACTTTGTGGCCGGAGCACGCGCTTATGTGGAAAGCGGCCCGCTCTATCAGAGCATATATTATGCGGGCGGCTATCCGGATGATGAACATGGCGTCTGCACCGATGTCATCTGGCATGCCTTTGCGCATGCAGGGTATACGCTGAAGGATATGGTCGATGAAGACATCGCGGCCGATCCTCAGGTGTATGGCACAGAGACGGCGGATCCCAACATCGATTTTCGCCGGGTGCGCAATCTTCGGGTGTTCTTTGACCGTCATGCGCTTACGCTTGATCCAAGCGCCGAAGACCCGCAAGCGTGGCAGCCGGGGGATATCGTCATCTATGATGAGCACATCGCGCTGTGCAGCGATCTGCGCAATGCCGACGGTTTCCCGTTCATCCTCCATTTTGACGGATGGGGCGCGCGTGAGGCCGATGAGCTGAAGAGACACGAAGTGATCGGCCATTACCGCTGGCCGCAGGAATAAAAAAAACAGCGTCAGCTGTTCTTGAGGATATCTTTGCGGATATGGGCGATGGCGGCATCCAGGCCGTGCTCGCTCAGGTAAGTGAGCATGTGCAGGATCAGCCGGTCCGTCTCCGGATGGATCATGATCCGCTTTCTCCCGTTGAGGTAGTAATTCAGCGCGCTGGAATCGTCATATTGCTCTTTCATGTAGATCTGTGAGGCTGCTACGCGGTCGCAGAACATCTCGACGACATAGTTGACCGGCATGCGGATGGGATGCACGCCTTTGGGGCCGTTATCCAGCCAATATTCCCAATGGTGCATGTTTCGTCCTTTGTGATGGAGCCAGCCCAGCGAATAGCCGAGCACTTCTTTTTCCCGGTCGATGGGACTGCGGTTGCCCTGATAATAGCGCACGCCGGCGCAGAATTCGATCGGGCTGTATTTTGACAGGTCGTGGCGGATCCCCTGCGCATAAAGGCCGCAGCGGAAACACAGCGCGCTCACCTTCATCTTATGGCGCGTGATCGTGCTGAAATGAGCGATCAGTCTGTTCATGAGCATCCCTCTTTCCTGTGTTCTATTTTATCACAGAACCGTGGAAAAAGTGGCTGAAGTGCGTAAAAAAAGGTTGCGTGAGCCGGGGCTGTCTGTTACAATATATAAGCACTTACTTTGGACCCAACAGAGGTCTAAGGCGGAAGGAGAGTATGAATATGAAAAAGGGAATTCATCCGGAATACCATCGCGTGATGGTAAAATGCACTTCCTGCGGCGCAGAATTCGAGACTGGTTCAACATCCAAGTCACTGCGTGTGGATACCTGCTCAAACTGCCATCCGTTCTATACGGGACGTCAGCGTTTTGCGGCAGCACAGGGACGCATTGAGAAGTTCAACAAAAAGTACGGACTCAAGTAAGACACGACTGAACAGGACTGCGCTCTGCGCGGTCCGCTTTTTAATAAGGAGAGAGGAGTGATGAGATGAAGAGCGCAGAGAGGATGAAGTATTTCCGCCCTTCGGTCTTTTCCCGACTGGATGAGGAGAAGCGGCGGCTGCAGGAAAAGGGAGAGAAGATCATCGACTTTTCCATCGGATCGCCGGATATCGCACCTGCCCCGCATATCATGGAGGCGCTGTTGAAGGCGGCAGAGGATCCCGCCAATTACCGCTATGCGATCCATGATCTGCCGCGGCTGCAGCAGGCGATCACAGACTGGTATCGCAGGCGCTATGATGTAGAGCTGGATCCTTGCAGCGAGGTGATCACGCTGCAGGGCTCTCAGGAAGCCTTGGCCAACATCGCACTGACCTTGTGTGATCCGGGTGATATCGTCCTTGTGCCTGATCCATATTATCCGATTTTCGCGCAAGGACCGAAGCTGGCCGGCGCGGATGTGCGGTTCATGCCCATGAAAGAGGAAAATGATTTCCTGATCCGCTTCGATGAGATCAGCGAAGAAGTGGCGAAGAAAGCTGTGCTGATGATCGTCTCTTATCCGAACAATCCGACCGGAGCCGTTGCGGACGACCGCTTTTATACGGAGCTGATCGCCTTTGCCAAGCGATGGGACATCGCTGTCCTGCATGACAATGCTTACAGCGAGCTGGTATTTGACGGCAAGCGGGGAAAGAGCTTCCTCTCTTATCCCGGAGCCAAGGATGTGGGCGTGGAACTGAATTCCTTCTCCAAGACTTACGGCATGGCTGGGGCACGCCTGGGCGTCTGTGTGGGCAACCGTGAGCTGATCGCCGGGTATCACCGGCTGAAATCCAATATGGACTATGGCATCTTCCTGCCGGTGCAGCAGGCTGGCATCGCTGCGCTGGAAGCGGATCAGAACTGTGTGGAGACGACGCGAAAGGCTTACGAGCATCGCCGCGATCTGCTCGTGCGCCGCTTCGGGGAAGCCGGATGGGTGATCAGGCCGAGCGCCGCCACCATGTTCGTGTGGGCCAGGATCCCGGATGCCTTTGCGGACAGCGAACAGTTTGCGCTGAGCCTGCTTGCGGAATGCGGCATCGTCGTGACCCCGGGAACAGAATTCGGTGCGGAAGGCCGCCGGCATGTGCGCATCGCGCTGGTCATTTCTGACGAACAAATTGAAGAAGCTGCACAGCGGCTTGCCCGCAGCTGTTTGTTTTCTGGCGGATCTGATATAATGAAGCCGACAGATTCGGGAAAGGATGAGAACAAATGAAGATACTGGTTACCGGAGGGACCGGATTCATCGGTTCCCATACATGTGTGGAACTGCTGGATGCCGGCTATGAGGTCGTGATCATCGACAATCTGTATAACTCGAAGCGAGAGGTCGCACAGCGCATCGAGCAGATCAGCGGACATCATGTCTCCTTTTATGAGGAGGACTGTCTGGATGAGCAGGCGCTTGAGCGGATCTTCACCGAACACAAGATCGATGCGGTGATCCACTTTGCCGGATATAAGGCAGTCGGGGAATCGGTGGCCAAGCCGCTGATGTATTATGAGAACAATCTGATGAGCACGCTGAACCTGTGCAAGGTGATGCGCAGACATGGCTGCCGGCGTCTGGTATTCTCTTCCAGCGCCACGGTATATGGCGATCCGCAGCGGGTGCCGATCGATGAGGAATGTCGTCTTGGGCCGACGACCAATCCGTATGGCACGACCAAGCTGATGATCGAACAGATCCTGCGCGATCTGCATGTTTCGGATGCGGAGTGGAACATCGCGCTGCTGCGTTACTTCAATCCGATCGGCGCACATAAGAGCGGTCTGCTGGGGGAGAGCCCCAACGATATCCCCAACAACCTGATGCCCTATATCGTCAAGGTGGCCGCAGGGGAGCTGCCGCTGCTGCATGTGTTCGGCAATGATTATGATACGCCGGACGGCACCGGGGTGCGCGACTATATCCATGTGGTCGATCTGGCCAAGGGCCATGTCAATGCCGTGGACAAGCTGCTTCGCGAGCACATCGGCATCGATGCGTACAACCTGGGCACCGGCAATGGCTACAGCGTGCTGGAGGTCGTTCACACCTTTGCCCGCGTCAATGCGCTCGAGGTGCCTTATCAGATCGATGCGCGGCGCCCGGGCGATATCGCCACATGTTATGCCAGCACAGAGAAAGCGCAGCGTGAGCTGGGCTGGAAGGCCGAAAAGGGCCTTGAGGAAATGTGTGCGGATGCCTGGCACTTTGCCTGTAAGGCAAAACAACAGTAAACATCAAAGCTTTTGTCATCGACAGGAGCTTTTTTTTGCCGCCGATCAGGGGAGCAAAAGAAGCAGGCGTATAGGAGGGGCAGAGGAGAGGATGAGATGGAAGAGAGAACATGCCTGCGCTGCGGCAATGCGGACCCAGAGTATTTCTGGAATGATGAGGGGGTCTGGTACTGCCGCCGCTGCATCGCCTTTGGCCGCATCGATGCCGGGCAGCGTCCGATCCCGCCTAAATGGGAGAAACGCGTGATCCATTGTGAATATCATCTCAAGTATCCGCTGACCGCGGCGCAGAAACGGACGGTGGATGAGGTGATGGAGGGGCTGAACGGCGGCCATGATGTGCTGATCTATGCGGCGACCGGGGCGGGCAAGACCGAGCTGACCATGGAGGCGATCCGCCAATATTTCGCCCGGGGAAAGCGTGTCGGCTTTGCGATCGCCCGCCGTCAGGTCGTGCTCGAGATCGCAGAGCGCATGCACAAGGCATTTCCCGACCTGGAGGTGAGGGCGGTGTGCGAAGGGCATACGGATCAGGTCTATGCCGATCTCGTCGTCTGCACGATGCATCAGCTGTACCGCTACCCGGACTGTTTCGATCTGCTCATCATGGATGAGGTGGATGCGTTTCCTTATCGGGGCAATGACATGCTGAAGGCGATCGCCATGCAGGCCTGCAGCGGGCAGCTGCTCTATCTGACGGCCACGCCGGATGAGGAGATGCTCGCCGATGTGGAAGCCGGCCGGCTGAAGATGGTCACGCTGTTTGAACGTCCGCACCGTCATCCGCTGATCGTGCCTAAGCTGGTCTGTGCGCCTTCCTTTGTCCTCTATGCGCTGTTGATCCGCTTTCTGCATCAGAATCACCTGCAGCATAAGCAGACGCTTGTCTTTGTCCCCACCATCGCCATGTCTAAGCGGCTGGCGATGCTGTTTCGCCCGCTGTTTTCCTGCGCGGCGCTCTCTTCCCAAAGCGAGGACAGGGATGAGGTCTTAGCAGGATACCGCCGCCAGCAGAAGGAAGTGCTCTTTGCCACGACCGTGCTCGAGCGCGGCATCACCATCCCTGATGTGCAGGTGGCGGTGCTGCATGGGGAGCATCCGGTCTTCACCGCGGCCAGCTTGATCCAGATGATCGGCCGTGCCGGCAGGAACATCGATTTTCCTGACGGGCGGGGATTGTTTCTGTGCACGCAGAAGAGCGAAGATCTCAAACAGTGCATCCGCGAGCTGGAAAGGATGAACGCGACGTTATGCCCAGATGCCGGATCTGCCTGAAGCCGCTTGAAGGACAGTATACGTTCGTCCAATGGCTGTTACAGGAAGAGGAGCTGTGCAACGAATGCCTGATGCGCCTGCGCCCGGAGCCAAGGCATCTTCATCTGGATGATCTGCCGCTCACCGCGTATTATCGTTACGACGAGTTCATGGAATCGCTGCTGTTTCAGTTCAAGGAAGGGCGGGACATCGCGCTTGCTCCGGTGTTCTTCTCGCAGGTGATGAAGCAGATGAAGAGAAGATACCGGCGATGGCAGTGGGTGCTGATGCCCAGCAGCGACGAGCGCCGCATGACACGCGGATTCAGTCCGCTGCGGCGCATGCTGGCGGACAGCGGGATGATGCTGTATGAGCCGTTTTATAAGACTGACGATCATAAGCAGTCATCCATGGACCGCGTTCATCGCACGCAGATCAGCACGGTCATCCGGCTGAAGGAGGAATACCCGCTGCCCTCAGGGCGTGTCGTGCTGATCGATGATGTCTGTACGACCGGCGCGACGCTGAAGCATGCATATCAGCTGCTGAAGGAGCATACGATTAAGGTGGAAGCAGTGACATGTTGTGCTCATCCGCTGTTGTTTGAGACGATGGCTCAGCCGCTTCGACATTTTGCAGGAAGGAGGGGGAAAGATGGAAGGCACGGTAAAATGGTTCAATAAAGATAAAGGATATGGATTCATCACCGATGAAGAAGATCGAGACATCTTTGTGCATTACACGCAGATCCTGATGGACGGCTTCAGGATCCTGGAACAGGGAGAGCGGGTAAGCTTTGATGTGCTGCACAGCGAACGCGGCCCACAGGCGCAGAATGTGAGAAAGATCTAATGCGAGAGTCAGTCTCGCATTTTCTATGCGGTAGATGCAGCAGAGGGCGATTGTTATGATTTTGTGTAGTGTGCCTCTCCATCTTGTGATAGAATAGGGATGACCTTCAGGAGGTGCAGGTATGTTGGATAAAAAGAATCAGGACGGTCCGCAGGAGGATCTGGACGATATTCTCAAGGATTTCGACGAACAGGACGAGCTGCATCAGCGGATCCAGGAATTCAAGAAAAAGAAAGAAGCGAGCAGCGCGCAGCAGGAAGAGTTGAAAGAGCGCGGGCAGATACAGGAAGAGCCGGAAGAAGCGAAGACGTCCATCGAGCAGCTGAAAGCCATGCAAGAGGAAAAGAAAGAGACAGAAGAGCTGGAACAGACCAAGGTCTCGGTCATTCCCAGGCAGGAAAAGGCGCCCGAGGAGGAGCCCGCTGAGGATGAGGCCAATGCGACGGTCATCATCAGCGAAGATGAGATGAAGCGGCTGGTGGAGGAAGAAGAGCGCCAGAAGCAGGACAAAAAGGCAGAGAAGAAAAAGAAAAAGAAGAAATCTTCTGTCGGCGCCGAGGTCAGCGAGGAAGAGGCAAGCCGATTCAATAAGATCATCACGATCGTCATCGCGGCGGTGGTCGTCATCGGCATCATCATCGGTATCATCTTCGCGGTCGTTTCTACAGGCGGAGATGACGGCACGGACAAGAGCAGGCTGGAAAACCTGATCACGCAGCTGGAAGAGCTGGATCAAAACGATTATACGGAGGATGAATGGACGGCGCTGCAGAATGCGCTGGAAGAGGCGAAAGCGATGTTCGACGATGAAGACGCCACGCAGGACGCTGTCGATGAGGCGTATAACGCATTGCAGGACGCGTATGATCAGGCCGGAAGCGGTGATGATCAAAAGAGCGATACGACGACGCCGAGCACGAACAATAACCGGGAGATCGCGGAGATCAACGGCCAGATCAGCGCTTATCAGGACCAGATCGCCAGCTATCAGAGCCGGATCGATGATGCGAATACGCAGCTCTCGCAGGCACAGTCTGCTTACAATGAGGCGCGCACCGCATACGAAAACGGCAACTACGAGACCCGTCTGCGCTCGCTCAGCGATCAGATCACAACGGTGCAGAATGCTTATGATGCGGCAACGGATGAAGAGACCAGAAGCGAACTGGAAGGCCAGCTCAATGAGCTGAACACGCAGTGGAGCGAGCTGGGGCAGGAAGCGCAGCAGGCAGAGCAGGCCATGAATGATGCGGAGAGCAACTACAATTCGCTGAACACATCGTTGTCCAGAGAGATCCAGAATTACAATACACAGATCAAGAATCTGCAGAGCCAGATCAGCGAGCTGCAAAGCCGGCTTGATCAGTTGCAGTAGACAGCCGCAGGCGTATGAGCCTGCGGTTTTCTCGTTTTGTGCAGATGAACTGACAGAAATCTGCATATGATAAGAAAGAGCCCCCCCACGTTATGTGGGTAAATGAGCGGTATGGCTTTTTTTTGCCTATGAATTTTGGTAAAATAAACAAAGGAAGATAATGGAGGTAGTGGAAATGCGTTCAGCAATCATCCTTGCGGCAGGCAAGGGTACCAGAATGAAATCAGCATTGAACAAAGTCATGCATCCAGTGTCCAATAAGCCGATGATCGGGCATATTGTCTGCAGCCTGCGAAAGGCAGGCGTAGACAACATCGTGGTCGTTGTCGGTCATGGCGCAGAAAGCGTCAGGGAATATCTGGGAGACAGTGTGCGCTATGCCGTGCAGGAGCCTCAGCTGGGGACCGGGCATGCCGTCATGCAGGCACAGTGTCTGGCAGATCTGGATGGCGATACGCTGATCCTCAACGGGGACGGCCCCTGCATTCAAAGCGAGACCATCGATCGGGTGTTCGCTGCCAATGCGGACAGCGAGATGACCGTGCTGACTGCCGTGCTCCCGGACGGAGAGCGGTATGGAAGGATCATCCGTAATGCAGAAGGGTATGTCGAACGGATCGTGGAAGCCAAGGACTGCACGCCGCAGGAACTGGCCGTGACCGAGATCAACACAGGCATCTTCTGTTTCAAGAACCGGCTGCTGTTTGCGCATCTCAAGGAGATCCGCAATGACAACGCGCAGCAGGAGTATTATCTGACTGACCTGGTGGCGATCTTCAATCAGTGCGGGCTGCGCGTGAACGCGCTTGTCGCGGATGACCCGCAGGAAACGATGGGCGTCAATGACCGCATCGACCTGGCAAAGGCCCAGAAGTGGATGACGCGGCATGAGTGTGAGCGACATATGCGCAACGGCGTAACGATCATTGACCCGGAGACGGTATATATCGATGTCGGCGTGAAGATCGGCGCAGATACGGTCATCTATCCGAATGTCATCATCCAGGGAGACACGGTCATCGGTGAGCGCGTGACCATCTTATCCAATTCATTTTTGCGCAACGCCGTGATCGCGGATGAGGTCTGCATCGACTCCAGCAAGATCGTGGAGAGCAGCGTGGGCGCCAGGACGACCATCGGACCGATGAGCCATCTGCGCAATCATACGGAGATCGCGGAAGACTGCCGGATCGGCAACTTCGTCGAATTCAAGAATTCGCATTTCGGCAAGGGAAGCAAATGTGCGCATCTGACTTATGTGGGCGACGCGGATGTCGGCAGCGGCGTGAATTTCGGCTGCGGCGTCGTGACCGTGAACTATGACGGCAAGAACAAATACCGAACGATCATCAAGGACGGTGCCTTCATCGGCAGCAACTGCAATCTGATCGCCCCGGTGACCATCGGGGAAAACGCACTGCTGGCGGCCGGATCGACCATCACGGATCCTGTTGCGGACGGCGATATGGGCATCGCCCGCAGCCGTCAGGAAAACAAGGCCGGCTATGGAACAAAATATAAAAATAAATAAGAGAGGAAACAGTAAACATGGAAATGGACAAGACAATCGTCATCGCATTAACTTCTAGCATCAATCTCGCAAACGAAGTGGTCACTGAACTGGGCATCCCGCTGGGCAAGAGCGAGGTCAAGCATTTTGCGGATGGAGAGATCATGGTCGAACTGGGAGAATCCGTACGCGGAAAGCATGTGTATATCATTCAGTCCACTTGCAACCCTGTATCCAGCAACCTGATGGAAGTGCTGATCGCCATCGATGCCTGCAAGCGTGCCAGCGCGTCTCACATCACGGTGATCATGCCGTATTTCGGCTATGCGCGTCAGGACCGCAAGGCAAGACCGCGTCAGCCGATCACATCCAAGCTGGTCGCATCGCTGTTAGAGACTGCCGGTGCTAACCGCGTGATCACGATGGAGCTGCATGCGACGCAGATCCAGGGATTCTTCGATATCCCGGCGGATGACATCAGCGCCATCAGCATCATCGGCAAGTATTTCCAGAAAAAGGATCTCGGGGAGATCGTCGTCGTTTCTCCTGATCATGGCGGAGTGACCCGTGCGCGCCGTCTGGCGGAGATCCTGCATGCGCCGATCGCGATCATCGACAAGCGCCGCCCGAAGCCGAATGTGGCTGAGGCGATGAACCTGATCGGTGAAGTAGACGGCAAGACCGCGATCATCGTGGACGATATCGTCGATACGGCGGGCACGCTCGTTTCCGGCATCCAGATGCTGAGGGACAAAGGGGCGAAGGCCATCTATGCAAGCTGCGTGCACGGCGTGCTCAGCGGCCCGGCGATCGACCGGCTGAAGGCTGCCGACCTGGCCGGCTTCATCTGCACGAATACGATCGATCAGACCGAAAAGGAAAAGCTGTATGACAAGATGACCGTCCTGTCTGTCGGCCCGATCCTGGGCGGCGTCATCCGCGCCATGGAAGAAGACCGTCCGGTCAGCGAGGTCCTCTCCGTTTTCGCTAAATAAAGATACATAAAAAAGCATCAGTCGGCTTCGGCTGATGTTTTTTTCTGGATGATGCGCGGACAGAACTCCTGCCATCCGGATCGATACAGCGCATGGACCGCTTCGATGCCGCCGCGCTGATACACATCATGGAACGTGAGCATGCCGGCCACGAGCGGAAACTGCTTCCAGAAAGGCAAGGCCGGAACGCGAGTGAGGATGAGGCGCTGGAGCGCAGGGTCGCTTTCGCCGTATGCCTCGTTGAGCAAGCGCATTGCGTTCTTCAGCAGACCGTCCTGGAACTGATAATCCTGTGCATCGCTGCCCCAGGCCAGCCAGTTGGCCAAGCCATCCCGGAAGCAACAGAGATCAAGCTGCTGCGCATAAGAAGCCGGAGATCCGGGAAAGTCGCTCGCGATGCATCGCTGCGCACAGGTCAGACTGATGAAATTGCAGATGATGTGCATCATCGCAGGAACGATGCGGGTGAGATTGGCGACCTGGATGAGATCGATGACCAGGTGCTGTTGACCATCATGCTCGCAAAGATAGGTCGGGACATCCGATGCTGCCGCGATCAGGATGATGGTCATCTCCTCCAGGACCGCATCCAGGTGCGGAAACAACCGGGCATGCAGCGCCGGGTTGAAACAGGGCCAGCGCAGGCCGCAGACCTGCCGGCAAAGCTCATGCACGACATCGTGACGCCGAGGATCGATGGGGTCCGTGTTGCGGAAGATCCAGGCATCCGCGTTAGCGTATACGGGTTCATCCTGCAGATAGCGCTCGATGAGATGTGTGTCAATGTTCATGGGATCACCTTCGGTTCCATTATAACGGTTCGCGGAGAAAATGAAAAGCACACGGCCGAAGCCGTGCGCTCACGAGATAGAAAGGTATCCATAGCCAAAGATAGTATGAAAGGGGGGAATCATCCCTGCTGCCTTCAGGATAGTGCAAGCGGTGATCCTCTTCAAGACGACAGGGAAAAATTGGTTGAAATAATGGAAGGATAGAACAAGGACATCGACAGATACTATCCCTGAGGTGTTGCGTATGGACAGATCAGGAAAGATCAGGCTGTTATTTGCCGGCATCTGCTTCGTGCTGTTTGCCTGGCTGATGTGCATCATGGTGGAAAAGGGACAGGAAAACAGCGCGGTCTATCTGGAAAGCGAACCAGTGGTGGTGCAGGAGGATGAAGGCAAGAAGATCATGTATCTGACCTTTGATGATGGGCCGAGCCAGAATACCCAGGCCGTCTTAGATATCCTGGAAGAATATGATGCAAAAGCGACCTTCTTCGTCACGGCAGAGTTCAGCGACTATCTGCACCTGATCCGCGCCGAGAAAGAAGCGGGGCATGCCATCGGCGTGCATACGTATTCTCATCGCTATGATCAGATCTATGCCGACAGCGCATCTTATTGGGATGATGTGGAAAAGATGCAGAAGATCATCGAGGAGCAGTGTGGATCACGCACGTCGATCCTGCGCTTTCCTGGCGGAACGAGCAATACGATCTCTCAGCGCTATGCGCAAGGCATCATGAGCCAGCTGGCCGAAGAAGCCGAGCAGAAGCAGTATGCCTATTATGACTGGAACGCCACCAATGGGGACGGCGATACCTCTCTCTCTGCCCAACAGCTCGTCGAACAGGCCAAGCGTGAGATCGGGGAACAGCCGGTGGTGATGCTGCTGATGCATGATGGCGCAGGCAACGAAGCAAGCGTCAAGGCGCTTCCGCAGATCTTATCGTATATCCGGGATCAGGGATATGAGTTCCGCGTCATCGATGAGCTGACGCCGGTATTCCATCATCACATCAATAACTGAACATGGCCCGCGTCTTGCGGGCCGTTATGATCTGGCTTCTTCCACCTTGATCTTTCGATTCTTGATGGTGCGCGTCTGCAGCGCCTGCAGGACGGTTCCACCTTTGCCATGCAGGATCTCCACGAAGGCGTGGTGCTCCTGGATGTCGATGACGCCGATGTCTTCGGCCGTTACGCCGTCGATCCCGCAGATGGCGCCGACCAGATCGCCGGGGCGCAGCTTCCGGCTCTTCCCGGCAAAGACGCACAGCTTCATCTTTTCTGCGCGCAGGGCGTCTTCCCGTTTCTCTTCTTTGGGCAGGGGCTGCGTCAGCTGATCATGCCATTGCGGATCGGGGGCCCACTCTGGATCCTCCAAGCCGGGGAAATCGGCGCGCAGCTGACGGTAGACTTCCTGATCGCGGGGCGTGAGGAAGGAAAGGGCGGCGCCTTCTGCTTCCATGCGCGCGCTTCGGCCGACCCGGTGGATGTAGATTTCTGCATTGAGCGGAAAGTCATAGTTCAGGATGAGAGAGACATTTGGGATGTCGAGACCGCGGGCCGCTACATTGGTGGCGATGAGCATGCGCAGCGTGCCATCGCGGAAAGCCTGCAGGGTGTCGAAACGCTCTTCCTGCATCATGGCGCCATGCAGCGTATCACATAGGATCCCGCTTTTTTGCAGCGTCTCGCACAGGAAGTCCGCTGTTTCGATCGTGTTCACGAACATGATGCAGCGGCGCAATGGGAAAGAAGCGAGCACATCCGGGAGCACAGCGAGGCGCGCCTGAGGCGAGACCTTCATGAAATGCTGCTTCAGCTGGACCGGGAGCTGCTGGCGAGGCTGCATCAGCCTGGGCACATCGGCGAAATGCTCTTGCAGGAAGTCCGTGACGGAATCGGGATACGTGGCAGAAAAGCAGGCGCGCTGCAGCGGGGCGGGAAGCCGGTGCAGGATCGCGTTCAGGCTCTTGCGGAAGCCGAGGCGGAACATCTCATCGGCCTCGTCGATCACGAGCATGGACAGACCGGAAAGATCGACCGTTCCTTCCTGCATATGCTGCAGCAGGCGCCCCGGCGTGGCGATGATCACATGGGTGCGCTGCTTGAGGTCCTCACGCTGAAAGCGAAATGGCTGTCTGCCGATCAACAAAAGATGACGGGTCCGGCAGTACATGCCGACATTATCCAGCGTCTGTTGAACTTGCAGCGCCAGCTCTCTGGTGGGGACGAGGATGAGCGCCTGGGGCAGGAAGGTCTCGAAGCGGATCTTCTCCAGCAAAGGCAGCGCATACGCGAGCGTCTTGCCGCTTCCGGTCCGGGATTGGGCGATGAGGCTCTCGCCTGCTAACAGTGGTGGGATGCATCGCTCCTGGATCGGCGTCAGGGTCGTATAATTCATGCGCGAGAGGGTCTGCCGCAGCTCGCTCTTCAGCTTCAGCTCTGTAAAATCCATGTGATCACTCCTTCTGTGCTGTTCAGTATATCATGAAAGATGAGGAGAAAAAAGCCTGACTGTGCTACAATGAAGGCGAGGTGAGAAAGATGATGACATTGATCTGGTATCCGAAATGTTCGACTTGCCAGAAGGCGAAAAAGAAGCTGGAAGAGCTTGGCGCATCGTTTGAGACCCGCGATATCGTGACGCAGACGCCCACGGCGGAGGAGCTGCGGGAGTGGATCAGGCGCGGCGGGCTCGAGCTCAAGCAGCTGTATAATGTGTCGGGACGCCTGTACAAGGAGCTCAACATGAAGGAGCGCCGTTTGCAGATGAGCGAGGATGAACAGCTGGATCTGCTGAGCAGAAACGGCATGCTCATCAAGCGTCCGCTGCTGGTCTGGGAAGATGGCGTATTGGCCGGCTATCGCGAAGCGGCCTATGAAGCGGCAGTGAAGGCATGAAAAAATCCGGGATGACCGGATTTTTTACTTGCCCAGAAAGCGATGATAGTTTTGCAAGATCTGTTCGCTCATGCGCTGTGGATCGGCATTGCGCAGTTCACAGATCTTATCGAATGTGAAGCGGACGTACATCGGCTCATTTTCCTTGCCGCGATGCGGGACCGGCGTCAGGTAAGGACAGTCGGTCTCACACAGGATGCGCTCTGCCGGAACGATCTTGGCGACCTCTGGCAGCGCGCGGGCGTTCTTGAAGGTGAGCGGTCCGGCAAAGGAGATGTAGCCGCCCATGCGCACGACTTCCATGGCTGTTTCTACGCTGCCGCTGAAGCAGTGCATCACGAAGGGCGTCTTCGCGTATGTCTTGAGCAGGTCCAGGCAGTCTGCCGTGGCGTCGCGCATGTGGATGCTGATGGGCAGATCGCATTCTGCCGCCAGCTTCAGCTGCCGGATCAGCGCGTCATGCTGCTTCTCTTTGTCGGTGTCGTCATAATGATGGTCCAGGCCGATCTCGCCGATGACATCGACCTGATGTGTGCGGCAGATCTCTTCCAGGCGCGCCCAGTCGCTCTCTTGCAGATCGCTGGTGTCGCAGGGATAGAAGCCATAGGCGACATGGATGAAGGGATGCTGCTGTTTCAGCTGCATCGCACGCAGATATTCCTCATGCTGACAGCAGATGACGAGCAGCTCGCCGACCTGATGCGCATGGCAGTTTTCCAGGATCTCATCGATGCGCGCGTACAGGCGATCGCTGGTAATGTGACAGTGTGAATCCAGATAAGTGATCATTGCGTCTATCCTTTCTATTTGCCCAGGCAGAAGTTCGCAAACAGCGTGTCCAGCAGATCTTCGCGGTGCACTTCGCCCAGGATCTCTTTTAATGAGGTATAGCATTCCTGCAGGTCGATCTCCACGAGCTCAAGCTCCATGCCTTTCTCCATGGCGTCGATCGCATGAAGCATGGCGCTCTTGGCCATGAGCATCAGCGAGATCTGCCGTTCGTTGGCCAGCGATGGCTGTTCCAATACGATGCGGTGCTCGTCGAAGAGGCGGTGGATCTCCTGGGTCAGCCCCGTGATGTCCGCGTTTTTGGCGCTGATGCAGATGCCTTCATGGTCCGCGTTGAGGTCGGCCTTGTTCCAGACGACGATGCGGGTGCGCAGGCTGGTCATGTCCAGCAATGCCTGATCTTCGTCCTGAAGCGGCACGCTGCCATCCAGCACCACGATGACCAGATCGGCATGATCCATGATCTGATAGCTCTTTTCGATGCCGATCTTTTCGATCACATCCTCGGTCGGGCGGATGCCGGCCGTATCGATCAGGTTCAGCCGCAGACCGTCGAGCATGATCTGTCCTTCGACGATGTCTCTGGTGGTGCCGGCGATATCGGTCACGATGGCCTTTTCCTCTTCCAGAAGAGCGTTGAGCAGGGAGCTTTTGCCGACGTTTGGCCGTCCTACGATGGCGGTGCGGATCCCCTCGCGGATGATCTGCCCGCTGTGTGCCCGCTTCAGGATCGTGTCGATGTCCTGCAGCCAGCGAAGCGCGGCAGGCATGAGCTTTTCCTGCGTGACTTCCTCGATGTCTTCGTATTCTGGATAATCGATGTTGACTTCGATGTTCGCGATCATATCCAGCAGGGACTGGATCAACGGATCGAGCAGCTTACGCACGCTGCCGCGGATGCCCTGCACGGCCAGCTCGGCATTTTCCCGGGTCTGCGCCTGGATCATGTCGTTGACCGCTTCGGCCTGGGTCAGGTCGATGCGCCCGTTGAGGAAGGCGCGCTGGGTAAATTCCCCGGCCCTGGCAAGCCGTGCGCCCTGTGCCAGCACGAGCTGCAGGATCATGGAGGTGACGCATCTGCCGCCGTGGCAGCTGATCTCTACGATGTCTTCCCGGGTATATGTGCGCGGCGCGCGGAACACGGAGATGAGCACTTCGTCCACCTGCTTTCCCGTATGCGGATCGATGATGAAGCCATAGGTCACGGTGTGTGAGGCTTTGTTTTGCAGGCTGCGGTCAAACAGGCGGTCTGCGATCTCGATGGCTTGTTCGCCGCTGATGCGGATGATGGAGATCGCGCCGTCTTGCAAAGCAGTGGAGATGGCCGCGATGGTATCATTGAGCATGTGCATTCCTCCCCTTTTTGATCTTTCTACATCCTAGCAAGCAGGAAAAGGAAAGTCAATAGCGCGCACAGAGCGGAAATCTGGTTTTTGGCTGTGGAAGCTGGATGTGCAGGACAAAAAGCATTACAATAGAGAAGACACAAGAAGAGAAGATGAAACGGCAGATCGCCGGTATTCATGGATAAAGGAGGAACGTACATGACGATCATTTATGAGAAGGAACAGCTGTCTGAGATCATCGCGGCAGTTCAGGCGGGACAGACGATCGCCTTTCCGACGGATACGGTCTATGGCCTTGGCGTGATCAGCACGGATGCGCAGGCGCTGGAGCGGCTGAAGGCGGCGAAGGGCAGGCCGGACAGCAAGCCGATCCCGACCATGGTGGCAAGCGTGGAACAGCTGCGGACCGTGGCCTGTGTGGATGAGCGGGCCGAAAAGATCGCTGAGGCATTCTTGCCCGGCGCGCTGACCATGGTGATGAAGCGGCAGGCCGATCTGCCGGAATACATGACCAATGGCTGGGAGACGATCGGCGTGCGCATGCCGGATGATGCGTTCGTGCTGGCGCTGATCGCCGGATGCGGGGCGCCGATGCTCGTCAGCAGCGCCAACCGCAGCGGAGAAGCGACAGGCACGACCTTCGAGGAAGTGATGCGTCAGCTGGATGGCCGGATCGATGGCATCGTGAAAGGCACTTGCGGATGCATGAGCGCCAGCACGATCATCGATCTGAGCCAAGATGAGGTGAAGGTGCTTCGAGAAGGGCCGATCACCAAAGCGCAGATCGAGGAAGCGTTAGCGCGCTGAGCGCCGTTTGCCTCATGCCTGCCGCAGCTTGTCTTTCAGCAGCGGCCAGCAGGCAAGGCCCAAAAGATCTGCCAGCAGCCAGCCGATAGGAACGGACCACCAGATGCCGGTGACGCCGATGCCGGGAAGAGAAGAAAGGGCATAAGCGAGGAAGACGCGGCTGCCTAAGGAGGCGATGGTGAGCAGCAGGGACATGCCGGGACGGCCAAGGGCGCGGTATATGCCGTAGAACAAAAACAACAGGCCGATCAGCGGATAGAATGCGCCTTCGATGCGCAGATAGCGTACGCCCTCTGTGATGATCGCGGTCTGCGCGCCGTCGATGAACATCGTCATCAGCGGCTGGGCGAACACGATGACACCGGCGGAGATGAGCGTGCCGAAGACCGCCGTGGTCAGCATAGCGGCGCGGATGCCTTTTCTGATGCGCTGGTGTCTGCCGGCGCCATAGTTTTGCGCGATGAAGATGGAGAACGCGTTGCCGAAGTCTTGAACAGGCAGATAGGCAAAGGCGTCGATCTTTACACCGGCCGCGAAAGCAGCCATGATGGCAGGACCGAAGCTGTTGACCAGCCCCTGGACGGCCAGGATGCCCAGGTTCATGATGGATTGCTGCAGGCAGGTGAGCGCGGAAAATCCAGTGATCTCCCGGATGCGGGAAAGGCGCAGCCGGATCCGTCCGTCTCCGCGGTGAAACAGCTGCGGAAAGCGCAGAGCGGTGTACAGGGCGATGCCGATGCCGGAGACGTATTGGGAGAGGACGGTCGCTTCTGCGGCGCCGGCCACGCTGCGGTGAAGCCCGGCGACGAACCACAGGTCCAGCACGATGTTGAGCACGGCAGAAACTGCGAGAAAGACAAGCGGGATGATGGAATTGCCCAGAGAGCGCAGCAGGGCAGCGAAGAAATTATAGAGAAAGATGGCAGCCAGGCCGGCAAAGATCACGATGAGGTAGTCATGCATCATCTTGACCAGGCTTTGCGGGATCTGCAGGATCTGGATGATCCAGTCGATGCCCAGGTAGACGAGCACGTTCAGGATCAAGGTGACGCTCCCTAACAGGACAAACGATGCCAGGACGCATTCCTTCAGCGCGTCCGTTTTTTTCTGTCCGAATCGGATGGAGAAGACGGTGCCGCTGCCCATGGCCAGCCCCAGCAGGATAGAAGTGAGAAAGGTCATCAGCGAAAAGGCGGAACCGACGGCGGCCAATGCGTCTGCGCCCAGGACACGTCCGACGATCAGCGTATCGGCGATGTTGTAACATTGCTGCAAGAGATCGCCCAGGATCATCGGCAAGGCAAAACGCAGCATCGTCCGGATGATCGGGCCGTTGGTCAGATCATGATTCATGGCACACCTCTTTCGTTTGTAAATCTGATAATTAACATTCGAAAATATTATAGGGCGGATGCTGTCTGCTGTCAATCTTCCGTCTTGACGCAGATCAGCGCTTCCCGGTATAATGAGCCATAGATGAACAGAAAGGAAGATGCCTGTGTTTCTGGATGGACTGGATGAAACAGATCAGAAGATCGTGAAGCTGCTGATCCGCAATGCCCGCATGTCCTACTCTGATATCGGCAAGCAGATCGGCCTTTCCCGGGTGGCAGTGAAGCTCAGGGTGCAGGCGCTGGAACAAAAGGGCATCATCGAAGGATATACGACGATCATCGATCCGCAGAAGATCAGCGGGTCGATCTCTTGTTACATCGAACTGGAGACGGCACCAGGATCGCTGCAGGAGGTATGTGAGATCCTGAACCAGGAACCGATCGTCACGCAGATCTATCGGGTAACAGGCCGCAACCGTCTTCATGTGCATGCCCTCGCCGCGTCGCATGAAGAGATGGAAAAGCTGATCGTTGAAAAGATCGACCGGCTTCCGGGCATCGTGGCGTGCAGCTGCAGCACGATCCTCTCGCGCATCAAGGATGTCAAGGGACTGCGGCTGTAAAAAAAGGAGCGTTCACTTCTGATCGAGTGTGAACGCTCCTTTTGTGATTCATACGTGTTTCGGTCTAGGCAGCTCTTCGATCTCATTCAGCTGATAAGGCGTCATCTGATAGACATAGTTGAGCCAGTTGCGGTACAGCAGATTGGCATGAGAGCGCCAAGTGAGCACCGGGGGACGGGAAGGGTCGTCATCCGGGAAATAATTGACCGGGATCTGGATCGGCTTGTGCTGAGCGAGATCGCGGAAATATTCCTGGGCGAGCGTTTCCACGCCGTATTCCAAGTGACCGAGGATGAAGATCTGCCGGAAGTCGGCAGTCGCGCAGATGTTGGTGCCGCTGATTTCAGAACAAGAGAGCACTTCCAGCCCTTCTGCCCGTTTCAGCTGTTCCTCATCGATGGCGGTATGGCGGGAATGCGGGGTCATGTGGATCTCGTCAAACCCATTGGTCAGAAAGTTATATTCATCACACAGCTTCTGGGGAAAGATGCCGAACATCTTTTGCGGAAGCAGGTGCTTGTCGATGCCGTAGTGATAATACAGTCCGGCCTGCGCGCCCCAGCAGATGTGCATGGTGGAGTACACATGTGTGCGGCTCCAGTCCATGATGCCGCACAGCTCCTCCCAGTAATCGACTTCTTCATAAGGCAGATGCTCCACCGGCGCTCCGGTGATGATCAGCCCGTCATAATAGTTTCTGCGCAGCACATCGAAGTTATCATAGAACTTCACCAGATGGTCCGCGCTGGTGTTCTTGGAGCGGTGAGAGGAAACTTTCATGAAATCGATATCCACCTGCAGGGGAGACTTACTGATGAGGCGCAGGATCTGCGTCTCTGTCTCGATCTTTTTCGGCATCAGGTTGAGGATGGCCACCTTCAGCGGCCGGATGTCCTGTTTCTTCGCGATGTCTTCTTCCAGCGCGAAGATCTTCTCACTTTCCAGGATGGCCTTTGCGGGAAGGCCGTTGGGGATGTTGATCGGCATGCGCCCGCCTCCTTACGCGATGGCGGCAAAGGCCTGTTTCAGGTCATCCAGGATATCGTCGATGTTTTCCAATCCGACGGAGAAGCGGATCATGCCGCCGCTGATGCCGGCATCCTTCAGCTGCTGATCGGTAAGCTGACGATGTGTTTCGCTGGCCGGATGCAGCACGCAGGTGCGGATATCGGCCACATGCACTTCATTGGAAGCGAGCTTCAAGGCGTTCATGAACTTCATCGCTGCTTCTCTGCCGCCTTTCATCTCAAAGGAGATGACGCCGCTTGCTCCTTTCAGGTATTTCTGCGCCAAAGCATGGTTGGCATCAGATTCAAGCCCCGGATAAGTGACGCTTTCCACTTGTTCCTGGCTCTCCAGGAAGCGGGCAACGCTCATCGCGTTCTCGCAATACTGTTTCATGCGAACGGCCAGCGTTTCCAGGCCGAGGTTGAGCAGGAAGGCGGAATGCGCAGCCGGGTAGACGCCGAAATCACGCATCAGCTGCATGCGCGCCTTGATGATGTATGCTTTGTTGCCGTAAGTTTCGGTATAGATCAAGCCGTGATAAGATTCATCCGGTTCGGTCAGTTCCGGGAAATTGCCATTGTTCCAGTCGAATTTTCCGCTGTCGACGATGACGCCGCCGACCTGTACGGCATGGCCGTCCATATATTTGGAAGTCGAATGGATGACGATGTCTGCCCCGAAGTCAAAAGGACGGCACAGCACCGGCGTGGCGAAGGTGTTGTCCACGATGAGCGGGACGCCGTGACGGTGCGCGATGTCCGCAAACCGGCTGATGTCCAGCACCGTCAGTGCCGGGTTGGCGATCGTCTCGCCGAAGACGGCTTTCGTGTTGGGCTGGAATGCCTTGTCGATCTCTTCATCGCTGGCATTGGCATCGACGAAGATGCATTCGATCCCGAGCTTTTTCAGCGTGAAGGAAAACAGGTTGACGGTTCCGCCGTAGATCTCGGTGGTGCTGATGAAGCTGTCTCCCGCCTTGCAGATGTTCAGGATGGAAAGCAGCGTGGCAGCCTGACCGGAGGTGGTGCACATCGCGCCGACGCCGCCCTCCAGTTCCGCAATCTTGTCTTCCACGGCCATGACGGTCGGGTTGGCAAAGCGGGAATAGATCAGTGACTTGGTCGGCTCATCGAAGACCGACGCGACCTCTTCGGTCGAATCATATACATATGTGGTGCTCTGTACGATCGGGACCACACGCGGTTCCGCGTTTTTCGGATGATATCCTGCATGCAGGCATAATGTTTCAGGTTTCATTTCATGAAAGCTCCTTTCTTTCTCGTGTATCATTTTACACAGTTTTCCAGTCAGTTTCAATGAAGTTTTACAGCGAAGAAAAAAGAAACGCCGATGTGCGTGATGCATATCCGCGTTTCAGTTGAATGAGCTAGGAACGGCTCGTTTTCCTTCTCAGCCGCAGCAGACCTGCCGCTGCGCCCATGAGCATGATGCCAAATAGCATGCTCTGCGCTTCTGCTGCAGTATCAGGCTCCCTCGTGGCTGCGCTGCCAGCAGGATGAAGGTCATCGATCGCACGCTGCAGTTCAACTGCCAGGGCGTCGACCTCCTCCTGAGTGATGTTTGGATCACGGGTCATCTCTTGCGCACGCTTGGCCAGCGCAAGAACCGCATCTGCGGAATCTTTGCTGTAACTGCGCAGATCAAGGCTGTTCGCATACGCGATGATCTCTTCCAGTGCGCTCGTGTCGGCCTTCGTTCTCGCATTCAGGCGTGCTTCACGCAGCGTCTTGGCCGCTTCGTCGATCTCTTCCTGTGTCGTTGCGTTGCTCAGGGCTGTCTTCGCTGCATCCAGCTTCTCCTGCAGTCCTTCTACGCTGCTCGGTACATAGTTATCGAGGTTCGCGATCATCTCGGTGACGAGCTCGATCTCATGTTCGAGCGCGCTCGTATCTAATGTGATGGTCTTTAGGTTGGCGATCGCATCGCTCAGGTTCGTGATGGCTTCTGTGACTTCTGCCGTTGTCGCATTGTCATTGATCGCTACGGTCTGTGCGGATTCGATCGCTGTCTGCAGTGCCTCCAGGCTTTCCGTCGTGTAGTCCCCATCGAGGTAGCCGTTTGCGGCTTCGATCAAGGCGTTCAGCTCTGTCTTGGAGACGATCTCCCACAGCTCCTGTGCTGCTTTGGTCATCGCTTCATTCGCTGCCTTCAGCTCATCTGCGCTTG
>UQPV01000001.1 GCA_900543035.1 uncultured Solobacterium sp. | reverse complement strand
GACTGAGCGCGAGAACGAAGGCAGACACCAGCGCCCTGGAGGCACTGATCGCCGAAGTGAACGCGATGGATCTGAGCGGATACACTGCGGACAGCCGGGCTGTCGTACAGCGTGCCCTCGGCGATGCTGAAGCAGCGATGAGCAATGAGGAAGTGACGCAGGAAGAAGTGAATGCGGCCCTCGATGCGCTGAATGCTGCGGTAGACGGCCTGGTCAAGACGACGGCAGATCGGCCGCAGACCAGCGAGCCATCTGTGGATACGCCTTCAGGAAGCACGAGCAACTCTTCATCGACATCGGTGAGCGGCGGTATCGGCGCCCTGGCTGCGGCACTGGTATCCAGCGCCGGCGCGGCGGGATTCCTGCATCGCAGAAAAAGAAACAAAAGATAAGATCTGATAAAGGACGGCGGCAGCCGTCCTTTTGCCGCTTTTGGCGGAAAACGTGAAATTCAGGCTTTCTCCTCGTCTGCATTGATGGTAAGATGATGGCAAAAAGGGGATGTGAATGATTATGGAGGAAACCAAGACGATCCTGCAGACCAGTCACCGGCTTCGTTATACGCTGATCATCGAAGGCTTTCTGGTCGGCGGCTGCGCGGGGATCATCAGCATCGTCTACCGGCAGCTGCTCGCTTATGCGGAGGAGTGGGTGCAATGGCTGTCGGCAATGATGCGTCAGTCGGTGATGTGGGCGGCGGCCGGCTTTGTCCTGCTTGCGCTCATCGCGCTGGGCATCAGCCTGCTGCTGCGGCATGAGCCGCTGATCAGCGGAAGCGGCATTCCGCAGATCGAGGCGGAAGTGAGCGGCCATCTGGATGAACGCTGGTTCCGAGTGCTGTGGAGCAAGATGGCAGCCGGCGTGCTGGCGGCGCTGGGCGGACTTTCGCTGGGCAGGGAAGGACCGAGCATCCAGCTGGGCGGCATGTGCGGAAAAGGGTTCGGCAAGATCTTCCGCAGGGTGAGCATCGAGCAGCGCTATCTGATCACCTGCGGCGCGGCCGCCGGGCTTTCGGCTGCGTTCAACGCGCCTTTGGCCGGTGTCATGTTCGCGCTGGAGGAGGTGCACCGCAGCTTTTCGATGTCGGTCATCGTTTCGGTCATGACCGCTTCTGTCACGGGTGATTTCTTATCGCAGTATGTGTTCGGGCTCGCGCCGGCATTTCACTTCGATGTGGTGCGGACGCTGCCGCTTGACCTTTATGCAGTCGTCATCGGGCTGGGGATCCTGTGCGGGGCCATGGCAGCGTGTTACAATTTCCTTACGCTGAAGGCGCAGGACTGGTATGCCCGCATCCCGTTTCTGAAGCCTGCACAGCGAGTGATCATCCCGCTGATGGTCAGCGGGATCCTCATGCTCGTGCTGCCGCAGGTGCTGGGCAGCGGACACAGCATGAGCGAGGCGCTGGCGGACGGCCCGCGGGTGCCGCATGTGCTGCTGTTGCTGCTGCTGGCCAAGTTCGCGTTTTCCACGCTGAGCTTTGGCAGCGGCGCCGCCGGCGGCATCTTCTTCCCCATGCTCGTATTGGGCAGCTATCTTGGCGGTGCGTTTGGCAGCGCGCTGAGCGAGGCCGGCATCGTCGACGCTTTTTATGTCAACAACTTCATCATCATGGGGATGGCCGGGCTGTTTTCCGGCATCGTCCGGGCGCCGGTGACAGGGATCATCCTGATCGCGGAGATGACCGGCACCTTGTCTCATCTGCTTCCGCTCTGCCTGGTGTCGGTCACGGCCTATATCACCGCGCACTTGTTGCACAGCCGTCCCATTTATGAGAGCCTGCTGGAACGGCTGCTGGCCGGCCGCGGCTCTGCGCCGGAAAGGGGAAGCGCAGGCAAGCTGCTGTTTGAAGTGGTCGTCGAGGCGGGCTCGCAGCTGGAGCAGCGCCGCATCAGCGAGGTCAGCTGGCCTCAGCACTGCCTGCTGGTCGCCGTGCGCCGCGGAGAAGAAGAGATCCTGCCGCGCGGAGATACGATGATCCAGGCGCAGGACACGCTGGTCGCGCTGCTGGATGAGCCTTCAGCCGCCTTTTCGCAGGAAATGCTGCAGCGCAGCGCGCAGGGCAGGCTGTAAATAGAGATGTGGATGCCGCATCTCTTTTTTTTGTGCGAAAAACGGTGGAAGAATGCGCAGATCCTGTCAGAACGATAGGAAATGTGGAAAAATATGTAAGCGAAAAAATCCGATCCCGAATCTATACAAAACGGGGGAAAGAGTTTATAATGTTGTTAAATAGTAGCACTTTGTGGTGGAAAGTGGTGATTGAGTTGTTCATGGGCGAATACGATCACAGCATTGATAAGAAAGGCCGCATCATCATCCCGGTGAAATACCGTGAGGAGCTCGGTGCGTCTGTGATCGTATGCCGCGGTTTTGACGGCTGTCTCAATGTCTACAGCGAGGAACGCTGGGCCGTCGTCTGCGAAAAGCTCGCCACCTTGCCGACCACCCGCGCCAATGCCCGCAAGTTCGTCCGATCGATCTTAGCGAAGGCGCAGCGCTGCGAATTCGACGCCCAGGGACGCATCCTCGTTCCGGCCCCTCTGGTCAAGCTGGCAGAACTGCAGAAGGCCTGCAAAGTGGTCGGGGTCGGCCAGCACGTGGAGATCTGGTCAAAAGAGCGATATGAAGCGATGGAAGATGAACAGGACGAGCACTTTGAAGAAGGTGCCGAGACCCTGATGGAGTTGACGTTATGATGGAACATTACAGTGTATTGCTGCAGGAATGTCTGGAAGGACTGCACATTCGTGAAGATGGGATCTATGTGGATGCCACCCTCGGCAGGGGCGGACACAGCGCAGAGATCCTGAAGCGCTGTCCGAAAGGGCATCTGTATGCGTTTGACCGGGATGCGCAGGCCATCGCGCAGAGCCTTCCGCGGCTTCGCGCGGCAGGGACGCAGTTTACCTGCATCCATTCCTGTTTCTCCGCTATGCAGGAAAAGCTGGCGGAACATGGGGTGAGCGCGGTCGACGGCATCCTGATGGACCTGGGCGTGTCCAGCCCGCAGTTCGATGAAGGAGAGCGCGGGTTCTCCTACCGCTTCGATGCGCCGCTGGATATGCGGATGGATCAGGGACAGCGGCTGAGCGCCTGGCATGTCATCAACGAATACCCCTTTGAAGACCTCTGCCGCATCCTCAAGCGATATGGCGAAGAGCCGTTTGCCAAGCAGATCGCAAGAGCGGTGGAAAGACGGCGCGCACAGCGTCCCATCGATACGACGTTCGAGCTCGTCGAGGTGATCCGCAGCGCGCTGCCGGCCAAGGTGCTCAGCAAGAAGGGGCATCCGGCCAAACGGACATTTCAGGCGGTGCGCATGGAAGTGAACAGCGAGCTGCAGGAGCTGGAGGCCGCGCTTCAGCAAGGGCTCGAGCTGCTGCGCGTAGGCGGACGCATGTGTGTCATCAGCTTTCACTCGCTGGAAGACCGTATGGTGAAAGAGGCGTTCGTCCGAGTCAGCCGTCCCGCGAAGGTGGACAAGCGGCTGCCTCTTCTCGACGAAGAGGAACCGTGCTTCAATATGATAAGCAGAAAGCCGATCACAGCGGCGGAAGCAGAGCTGCGGGAGAACAACCGCTCGCATTCCGCCAAGCTGAGGATCATTGAGAAAGTGAGGGAGCAACATGGCTAAAGCAAGACTGATCAAAGTACGCAGAAAAGTGAGGATCGAGGGCGTCCTGTTCCTGGTCTTCCTGGTCTGTCTGGGCATCTTTACGCTGGCCAAGACCGGGCTGGCATCTTACAATATCGTGCTGTCCAACGAACAGCAGCGTGTTGCTGCAGATAAGGAGGAACAGCGGGATGCGGTGCGCCTGCTGCAGACGGAAGTGAACGAGCTGCAGGAACGCAGCCGTGTGCTCGCGGCAGTCAAGGAAGACGGGATCGAATCCAATCAGGAAAACGTCTATGTCGTAGGCGGCAGTGAGGAAGAAGAGTGAGTGGTGATGCTTGATGCGGCGCAGGAAGACGAATCAGAGACAGACAAACCGAAAGCTGCTCTACATGATGGGCATGATCGTACTGGCCGGGACATTGGTTGTAGGCAATGTCCTTTTTACCATGTTCACGCATCAGCACATCTGGAGCGGGGCCGATATGTATACGCGCATGTCCGGCAGCGGCTTTTACAATGGCAGCATCAGCGCGGAGCGCGGCAGCATCTATGACAGCAAGGGCGAAGTGCTCGCGCAGAATGTGGCTGCTTACACGATCACTGCCTGTCTGGATGAAGAGATGAAAGGCGCCAAAGGAGAGCAGCTGTATGTGAGCGACTATCCGGGAACGGCGGAAAAGCTGGCTTCCGTGCTCGGCGATGCCGTCGATGTCGATACGCTCGTGCAGACCATGCAGAATGCCAAGGCGGCCGGCCGCGATCAGACCGAGCTGGGCGCGGGGACCAAGCGCATCAGCAAGGAACAGAAAGAGGCCATCGAGGAGCTGAATCTGCCAGGCATCGATTTTATCGAGACGAGCACTCGCAATTACCCCAACGGGATCTTCGCCTCACATCTGCTCGGATTTGCGACCTATGATGAAGAGGAGCAGCGCATCGTGGGAAAGATGGGGCTGGAACAGTCGCTGGAAGAATATCTGCGCGGCGAGGACGGCGCCATCCAGTATCAGTTTGCCTCTGACGGCACCGAGCTGCCGGGCACCCGCCGCGTGGAGAAACAGGCGGTCAACGGCAATGATGTCTATCTCACGCTGGATTCCAACGTGCAGGCGACGCTGGAGAGCAGTCTGGCCTATACGATGGAAAATGAAGATGCGCAGTCGGCCTGGGCCATCGTCATGGAGGTGGAGACCGGAAAGATCCTGGGCTGGGGCAGCTATCCGACCTTTGACAAGAACAAGCATGACATCGAGTCGTATCTCAACATCCCCAGTGATTCCCCTTATGAGCCGGGCTCGGTCATGAAGGGCATCACCTATGCGGCCGCGCTGGATTCGGGCAATTATCCATACAATGAGGAATTCCGCGCCGGCACGTTCAGCTATACATATGATGAGAGAACGGGGAAGATCGGCCGCACCAGCGGATCCACCGCGTATCCCAGCATCAGCGACGCGCTGGGCAACGACTTCGGTACGATCTCCTATGATGAGGGCTTCATCCGTTCCAGCAACGTCGGCATCTGCTGCCTGCTGGCCGATCATCTGCCGGCAAAGACGTTTGAGGAATATCTGAACCGGTTCGGGTTCTTCACGAAGGTGGACATCCCGTTCGTGGCGAATGCCGCGGGCGTGAAGAACTTTTCGCACCCCAGCGACATCCTGTCTACCGGGTTCGGGCAGTCTTCTTCAGTGACCGCGCTGCAGATGGTGCAGGCGTATTCCGCCATCTTCAACGACGGCGTGATGATGCGCCCCTATGTGGTGGAGAAGATCGTCGACAGCTACAGCAATGAGACGATCAAGTCATGGTCGAGCGAAGAGGTCGGACAGCCGATCAGCGCGCAGAGCGCCGAATATGTCAGAGAGCTGATGGGGCGCGTCGTGTCTGAGGAATATGGAAGCGGAAACCGCTATGCCATGGAGGATGTCGATGTCGTCGCCAAGACCGGAACAGGGCAGATCGCCGGGGAGAACGGTTATGACGATGAAGTCTACACCAGCTCAGTCATGATGGCCGCGCCGGCAGACGATCCGAAAGTGATGGTCTATTACTGCTTCGTGTCGGAAAACATCATCGACTTTGACGAAGAGCCGATCAAGAACGTCTTTAAGGAAGCGCTCATCGCGGCCAATGTCACCTCGTCGCAGAGCAGCACGCAGGAGGAAAACAGCACGCAGGATACAGAAGAGGGCAATGAGCAGTGGAGCTCTTATGAGATGCCGGTGCTGGTCAATCACTCGCTGGATTATGTCAGCCGGCGTCTGGAAGATATGGATGTGGAGTGCGTGATCATCGGTGACGGCGATGAGATCGTCGCTCAGTATCCGCAGGCGCAGGAGACGGTCACCTCCAATGAGCGCATCATCCTGCTCAGCGATGCGTCGACGCTGACGATGCCGGACATGAAGGGGTGGACCCGAAAGGATGTGACCGCGTTCTGGAAGCTGACCGGCATACCGATATCGATCAGCGGCAGCGGAAAGGTCGTCAGTCAGAGCATCGAGGCGGGACAGGCGGTCAGCACGGACAGCGAGATCAGCGTGAAACTGGAGTAAGCGGTGTCAGACGTGCGGTGAAATGCACGAAAAATGCTTTTAAAACAAATAATTTGCTGTTCAGCAAAAGTAAGATTTATGATATGATAATAAAGCAAGTATGAAGAGTGAGGGAAACCTATGGCCAGAAAGGAAATCTATGCGGCCCTGGAGATCGCCGATCACGAGGTCAGGCTTGTCGTCGGCGAGATGTTCGACTCAAGACTGAATATCCTGCGGGTGGAGCGTGCAGCCGGCGGCGGCGTGGAAAAAAGAGAGATAAATGATGAAAAGGCAGTCGTCGCAGCGATCCGCAAGGCGGCTGCGGACGCATCGGCAGCGCTGGGCTGCCGCATCGAGCGGGTGCTGCTCGCTATTCCGTCCAAACGGGTGACGCGGGTGAATCAGAAGGTCAATGTCACCATCGATGACGGCACGCGGACCGTTCGCCTGTTTCATATCCAGAGCGGATACAACAAGGCGATCACTTACCGCGCCGCAGATGACCTGGTGCTCGTGAATGCCGGATGCATCAAATATAAAGTCAACGGGATCACTTCGCGAAAGATTCCGCTGGGGGAGAACTGCGAGAGCTTCGTGATGGACATGGATCTGCTTTATGCAGACAAAAAGACGGTCTACGACTATGCGCGCTGCGTAGAGCTGGCCAACCTGGAGATCATGGATATCTGCCTGGATTCCTATGCGATGGCGCAGGAGGCAGCCGTGTTCGAACAGGCGATCGACCGCTATATCGTGCAGGTCGACCTCAGCCGCAGCGATACCGTGCTGACGTTGTTCGCGCATGGAAGGCTGGTGCGCTGCATCCGGGTCGATGAAGGCTACGCGCACTGGTACGAAGAGCTGCAGCGTCGTTTTCATCTGAAGGATTCGGCATGTTTCCGGCTGCTGCAGAATCTGTTCAGCGCAGATCCGCAGCAAAACGGCGACAATGTCATCTACATCGAGTCTATAGACGGCCAGCAGGTGCAGGTCACCGCGGCCGATGTGTTCAGCTGCTGTATGGAACGGATGCACGCATGGGTGCGGACCATCAGTGAGACGTGCGAGCTGATCGTGCGCGGCGGGACGACCCGCTACGTGGTCAGCGGCGAGGGCATGGATATCCAGGTGCTGGGCGAGCTCATGAAGGAGTTCAACGCGCCGGCCTCTGCCTATGTGCCGCAGCTGATCGGGGCCAGACAGGCAGCGTTTACGACGACGGTCGGAATGATCTACAACTGGAAAGAGATCCAGCAGATCCGCAAGGACGGCCGGATCAGCGTCAACCACAACGAAATGGAAGAAAGCGTGGAATCCATCAATAAGGTGGCGCATGACGGTGAAGGCGGATTCACCAGAAAACTGAGAAGCATTCTGCTGAGTGACAGATAAAGAGAGGGGCGCAAGACATGAACGAATTCAATCAGGTAGCGAATATCAAGGTTTTCGGCATCGGCGGAGGCGGCAGCAATGCCGTGAACCGCATGGTCGCAGACGGCGTAAAGGGCGTGACATTTTACATTGCCAACACAGATGTACAGGTAATGAAGAACTCTGACTGTGAGAACAAGATCGTCTTAGGCCGTGAGACGACGAAGGGACTGGGGGCCGGCGGCAATCCGGAAGTGGGCCGCAAGGCAGCCGAGGAAACGGAGAATGAGATCCGTGAGGCCATCAAGGGAAGCGACATGGTCTTCCTGACGGCCGGTCTGGGCGGAGGAACCGGGACCGGCGCGGCGCCGCTGTTTGCAAAAGTGGCCAAGGAAGAGGGCGCGCTGACCATCGGCATCGTGACCAAGCCCTTTACCTTTGAGGGAAGAAAGCGTGAGCGCAATGCCATGTCCGGCCTGAGCGAGCTGCAGAAATACACCGATTCCCTGATCATCGTATCCAACAATAACCTGCTGGATGTCATCGGGCGCCGTCCGATCGAAGAGGCGTTCCAGGCGGCTGACAATGTGCTGAGACAGGGCGTGCAGACCATTTCCGATCTGATCGCCGTGCCTGCGCTGGTCAACCTGGATTTCGCCGATGTGCGCAGCGTCATGCAGAACCAGGGCGCGGCCCTCATCGGTATCGGTATGGCAGACGGCGAGGACAAGGCGGTCAACGCGGCCGAGAAGGCCATTCAGTCTCCGTTGCTGGAAGCGCAGATCAACGGAGCGAAGAGCGCCATCATCAACATCACCGGCGGCGACAAGGTATCGCTGTATGACGCGCAGAGCGCTGTAGCTGTCATTCAGGATGCGGCCGGCGGAGAGATCGACACCATCTTCGGTATCGCCATCAACGAGCAGCTGGGAGACGCCATCATCGTGACGGTCATCGCTACCGGCTTTGAGCAGGACAACGAGCCGGATGAACCTAAGCAGGTCAAGCCGCAGCCCCGTGTCGGCAATCCGGGCGTGAGAACTGAGCCGCAGCAGAGCGGACGCCGTCCTCAGGTCCGCGAGGACGATGAGGACGACAAGGAGATCCCGGATTTCTTCTTTAACCGCTGATCATGCTCCTCTATTATATCGATGATTCGTTTTTCCGCCCCACGGCATTCGCCAGGCTGATGCGTGCGCGGCTGGAGTCGTGGATGGAGCGGGATCGCCCGCAGCTGGTGGTGGTCTCTGTTTCCGTCCGCTGCGACAGCGCCTTGCGCGAGTTTGCCCAGCGCTGGCAGATCCCGGTGCTGGCTTCTTCAGGCGTCTTCGATTACGGCGGCGTGCGGGGGATCCTGCGCTGCGACAGCCTGCTGCTGGAGCCGCTTCCGCTCATGCGCTGCTATTCCGGCAGCTTCATCCGCGCCGAAGTGCGCAGAGGGCGGGCTGAGCGCGTTTATCTGGACTTTTTTCCCGATGAGCAGACCGAAGCATTCCTGCGGCTGAGCGAACAGCTGGAAAAGATGCTCAGCGAACAGCTGGCAGAGAAAAAACGGACCATGCATTAGGAAACCATTTCGTGAGCGGTTTCCTTTTTTTTGGAAAAACCGACCATTTCCTGGAAAAAAAGAGAGCAGGAAGGGAGGTTTCCTTTATCGAGGGATTGCAAAACGCGAATAATTTTACTATGATATAACACAGTGAGGAGAGAGTATATGAAAAATGTAGAATTGGAAAGACACGCATTGAATATCAGAAAGTACATCCTGACGCAGGTCCATGCCGCACAGAGCGGCCATCCCGGCGGCAGCCTGAGCTCCACTGACATCGTGACGGCGCTGTACTTTGATGAGATGGACATCAACGCGGATAACCTCGGTTCCATTGACCGTGACCGCTTTGTCCTCAGCAAGGGACACGCTTCGCCGCTGCTTTATGCCGTTCTTTGTGAAAAAGGCTTTCTTCCCGAGGAAGAGCTGACGACTTTCCGTCATCTGAACTCGAGACTGCAGGGGCACCCGAGCATGCGTCTGGTTGCCGGTGCGGACATGTCTACCGGTTCTCTGGGTCAGGGCGTTTCCGCGGCAGTGGGCATGGCGATCGCCAACCGCCTGGATGGAAACGACCACCGGATCTATACCCTTTTGGGAGACGGGGAATGCCAGGAAGGACAGGTCTGGGAAGCGGCGATGGCCGCGGCGCATTTCCACCTGGACAACCTGTGCATCATCGTGGATCATAATGGTCTGCAGATCGATGGAGAAGTGGCAAAGGTCATGAATGTGGATTCGCTGGAAGAGAAGTTCCGCGCGTTCAACCTCCATGTCATCTCGATCGACGGTCATGACTTTGAGGCGATCCGCTCTGCATTTGCGCAGGCGCGCGCCACTAAGGGCAGACCGACCGCCATCATCGCTCACACCGTAAAGGGCAAGGGGATCTCCTTTATGGAAAATGTGGCCGGATGGCACGGCGTAGCGCCGAATGATGAAGATTACGAACGTGCGATCAGCGAGCTGGGAGGTAAATGAGAATGAGCAAATGTGCAACGAGAGTCGCTTATGGTAAGGCACTGGCCCAGCTGGTGCAGGAGAATCCGAACATCGTCGTGCTGGATGCCGATCTGGCCGGCAGCACCAAATCCGGAGAGGCAGCGAAGGTCTGTCCTGAGCGCCATTTCGATATGGGCATCGCCGAGGCGAACATGATGTGCGTGGCAGCCGGACTGGCTGCCAGCGGCAAGATCGCCTTTGCCTCCAGCTTTGCCATGTTCGCATCCGGAAGAGCATTTGAGCAGATCCGCAATTCGATCGGTTATCCGCATCTCAATGTCAAGATCTGCGCTTCTCATGCCGGACTGACGGTCGGTGAGGACGGCGCAAGCCATCAGTGCATCGAGGATATCGGATTGATGCGTCTCATTCCAGGCATGATGGTCGTCCAGCCTTGCGACTGCATCGAGGCTGAGCAGGTGATCAAGGAGATCGTCAAGATCGACGGTCCGTGTTATGTGCGCCTGGGCCGCAATGCGGTCGACGCCGTCAATGACGAAAGCTATCAGCTCGATCTGTTCAAGGGGGTCACGCTGCGCAAGGGCAGCAAGGTGGCGGTCATCGCAACCGGCCAGCTGGTGCAGGAGGCGCTGAAGGCGTATGACATGGTCGAGGAGAAGCCGACGGTCATCAACATCCATACGATCAAGCCGATCGATGAGGAGCTGATCACTGAAACGGCACGCACGCATGATGTGATCATCACGGCTGAGGATCACAGCGTGATCGGCGGCCTGGGCAGCGCGGTGCTCGATGTGCTCGCGGACAAGGGCCTGGGATGCCGTGTGCACCGCATCGGCGTACAGGATGTGTTCGGCGAGAGCGGAAAGCCGGCCGAACTGCTGCATAAATATCAGATGGATGCGGACGCCATCGCCGCCAAGATCCGCGAAGTATCGAAATAAGATCAGGAGCATCTGCATGCGCAGGTGCTTTTTTGTCTTCTTTTGCCGGATGCCGCATAATCCTTTTCTCAGGACATAAGTTCTGGTGAAAGGATGGTGCATATGCCATATCGAATGCCTACATACAAAGTGCTGGAGCTGCTTCAGGTCGATCCGGAATGCGGCGTGCGCAGCCAGGAGATCGACGCGCGCAGGGCACAGTATGGAGCCAACGAATTTGAAGAAGAGAAGAAAGAATCCGTATTTTCCATGTTCTTGGATCAGCTCCGCGATCCGATGATCATCATCCTGCTGGCCGGGGCGTTCATTTCTGCATTTCTGCGTGAGCTCGTGGATGCCGGGATCATCGTGTCCGTCATCGCCCTCAACGCGCTGATCGGCGTCATGCAGCAGTATCGCAGCGAAAAGGCGCTGGAGGCACTGAAGGATATGTCCTCTCCGCGCACCAAGGTGCTGCGGGATGCGACGTTCCAACAGATCGATTCGCGCGAGCTCGTCGTGGGCGATCTGGTCTTTCTGGAGACCGGAAACATCGTTCCCGCGGACCTGCGTCTGTTGGAGACCGTATCCTTCAAATGCGAGGAGAGCACGCTGAGCGGAGAGAGCGACTCCATCGAAAAGGACGCCACCTTGCTTTATCAGGAGGAGAAGAACCCGGCGGATCAGCGCAATATGGCGTTCATGACGACGGTCGTCACCAGCGGGCATGCGTGCGGGATCGTCGTGCGCTGCGCAAAGGAAAGCGAGGTGGGGCAGATCGCCTCCATGCTCAAGGAGCGGGATGATGTCCGTACACCGCTGCAGGAGCGTTTGGCACATCTTTCGGCCGTGCTGGGCATCATGGCCCTGGTCATCTGCGCGCTGATGTTCATCATCGGCATCTTCCAGGGAAAGGGCATCCTCGATATGCTGCTGCTGTCCATCTCGCTGGCTGTCGCGGCCATTCCTGAAGGGCTTCCGGCCGTCGTGACCATCGTGCTCGCGTTCGGCGTGCAGGTGATGAGCGGCCGCAACGCCATCGTCCGCCGCCTGCATGCCGTAGAGACGCTGGGCTCGGTCAATGTCATCTGTTCTGACAAGACCGGCACGCTGACGATGAATCAGATGCGGGTGGCGCATGTCTTCTGTCTGGACAGCGCGCCGCCTGATCCTCACCTGCTCGCTTGTGCCGTGCTGTGCAACCATGCCCAGCTCGGGGAGAATGAGATCGGGGAGCCGATGGAGAGCGCATTGCTGCGGTATGCGCAGGAGCAGGGCATCAGCGTGCGCAAGATGCGCGAGCGCTGTCCGCAGCTGCATGAGATCCCCTTTGACTCTACCCGCAAGCGCATGTGCAGCGTGCATCAGACCCCGCAGGGAACGATCATGTACATGAAGGGCGCGCTGGAGAGGGTCCTGCCGCTGTGCGATCGAGCCGTGATGAACGGACGCACGGTGCGATTGACGGCTGCCCTGCGCGGTGAGATCCAGGAGGAGGGCGCAAAATATGCGGCTCAGGCAGAGCGCGTGCTGGCGTTTGCCTGGCGCAGCGGCGCAGATGTGGAGAAGGAAGAGGAGATGATCTTCGCCGGCCTGATCACTTTCGTCGATCCTCCGCGTCCGGAAGCGGCATCGAGCATCGCGGCGGCACAGGGCGCCGGCATCAAGGTCGTGATGATCACCGGGGATCATCCGCTGACGGCCTTCGCCATCGCCCGTCAGCTGAACATCGCGCAGCATGAGGACCAGGTGATGAGCGGCAGCGAGCTGGATGCCCTGGATGATGAACAGCTGCAGCGGCGGCTGGGCGATATCCGGGTGTTCGCCCGGGTCACGCCGGCCCATAAAGTGCGCATCGTCGAAGCATTCCGCCGCGAAGGGGACGTCGTGTCCATGAGCGGAGATGGTGTGAACGACGCGCCTTCGCTGAAGAAGGCTGACATCGGCATCGCGATGGGAAAGAACGGCAGCGATGTCTGCCGTCAGGCCTCAGACATGATCCTGACCGACGATCGGTTTGCGACGATCGTGGATGCGGTGAGCGAAGGACGCCATCTGTACATGAACATCCAAAAAGCGGTGATCTATCTGCTCAGCTGCAATCTGGGGGAGATCATGTCGCTGTTTCTGGCTGTCATCTGCCTGCCGGCCGTCGGCGCGCCGCTGCGCGCGGTGCAGATCCTGTGGATCAATCTGGTGACCGACGCGTTTCCCGCTCTGGCGCTGGGCGTGGATCCCAAGGAGAGCGACGTCATGCGCCAGCCGCCCAGAGCGCGCAGCGAGAGCCTGTTCGCCCACGGCCGCATGAGCTATACGGTGCTCAACGGCATGTTCATCGGCACGATGACGTTGGTCGCCTTCCGCTGGGGGCTGCAGCGTGATCTGGCTCATGCGCAGTCGATGGCCTTCATGGTGCTGTCCATGTCTCAGCTGTTCCATGCCCTGAATCTGCGCTCCCTGGAGCATTCCCTCTTTCGTGCAGGTCCGTTCAAGAATCGCTGGCTCATCCTCACGGTCTTGTTCGGCATCGTCCTTCAGGTGATCGTCTGTGAGCTGCCTGCGGCGCAGCTCCTGCTGGGGACCGTGCATCTGGATGGAATGTCCTGGGCGGTGGTCTTCGTGCTTTCTGCCTCAGTCATCGCGATCAACGAATTCGCCAAATTGTTTCATTCCGCGCGCTGATGTGATAATATGGCAGCGGTGATGCCATGAAGCTGAAAAGAGCATATATCGAGATCACGAATGCCTGCAATCTGTCCTGTCCCTTCTGCGTGCAGCGGCATGAACAGGCGCGTTATCTTGACCCGAAACGATTTTCCGACATCCTGAAGCAGGTCAAGCCGTTCACTTCTTATGTCTATCTGCATGTGCTGGGGGAGCCGCTGTCACATCCGCAGCTGGAAGAGCTGCTCGCGCTGTGCGCCGGAGAGGAAATGAAGGTGCAGCTGACCACCAATGGGACATTGCTGCGCTCGCGCAAGGATCTGCTGCGCAAGTATCCCCCGCGGCAGATCAACGTGTCTGTCCATGCGTTTCCTCATGCACGCTGTGATCTGGAGGATGTGCTGCGGCAATGCGATGCGCTCAGCGCTGATTCATATATTTCCTTGCGCCTGTGGTGCATGCGGGAGGGCGAGCTGGATGAGCAGGCGAAGCAGCTGCTGAAGCAGATCCTCGCGCATTATGGACTGGACGCTGTCCCGCCCGGACACATGCTGGCGCCAGGGCGCTTTCTGAGCTTTGATGAGGTGTTCAAGTGGCCTGATCTGCGCGATGCGCCCATCGCTGAGCGCGGAAGCTGCCGGGGATTGCGTGACATGGTGGCCATCTTAAGCAGCGGCGAGGTGGTGCCTTGCTGTCTGGATGCCTATGGACAGGCGTCTTTGGGCAATATCTGGGAAACGCCGCTGCAGGATATCCTCACGTCGAAACAGGCTGAAGACATGCGCCGCGGCTTTCAGGAAGGCAGGCTGGTGCATGCGCTCTGTCAGCGCTGTCAGTATCGGACCCGCTTTGACGGCAAACGCCGCCGCATGAGATGAAAAAGGCAGCTCTGTGCTGTCTTTTGTCCGTTTTTCTGCTATGATATTGGCGAAGGGGAAATAGATATGCATCATGTATATATCGACAATGAATTTGATGCGGTCCGCATCGACGGCCGCAACATGCAGCAGGTGATCGCGCTGGGCGCGGTGATCTGCGACGCGCGCTATCAGGAGGTCGGCCGGTTTTATTCGCTGGTGCGGCCGATGGGCTTTCAGCGTCTGAGCTATCATGTGCGCCGCATGACCCATCTGCACGATCATGATATCCGCCGCGCTTCTGCTTTCCCGCAGGTGATGGATACGTTCATCGCGCTGCTGAGGGAATATGATCCTTTGGATCAGATCAAGATCTACAGCTTCGGGCCGGATGATGGTCGCACGCTCTGTGCCAATGCCGGGGCATATCATCATGAGAGCGAGCAGCTGTTCGCGCGGATCATCGACCTGCAGAGCCTGATGTCCTCACGGGTCACTTATCAGGGCGAAGTGTTCCACAAGGCGTTTTCGCTGGAAGCGCTGAAGCTCGTCTATCATGTCAGGGGCGAAGTGAACCATAACGCGCTGAGCGATGCGGTCGACCTGTACCGCGTGCATGAGGCATACCGCCAGGAGCGGGAACTGGATGAGGAGCAGGTGAGCGCGCTGTATGCGATGATGATGCAGAGGAGAGCGCAGGGCGAACGAAAACGCAGGGAGAATCAGGCGCGCCGTGTCGCGGCGATGGTCGAGGGGATCGCGGAGTCGTTTACGGATGCATCGATCCATTCGGCGCAGGACTGGCAATGCTTCCACGCGCAGCTGCTGGAACTGGGGGAGAAGCATCAGTTCGCTGTCCTTCGCGCCTTGCGCCGGCTGATCTCCATGCCCGAGCATACTTCTGCCTGGATCCTCAGACACAGCGAACGCGTCTGTTGCTGGCTGCGTTTCGACTACCCGGATATGCAGCTGCGCTTCTGTCTGCCGCTGTATTATGGCAATGCGGATGACATGCGCCGCTTCCTGAATCGCTGGATCAGGCAGAAATGATAAAATGTGCTTGTATTATTCAGGGCATGTGGTAAAATAACGGTAGAAAAAAGGTCCTTTAACATAATCCAGAGAGGTTATGAAGGCGAAAACAGATCTCCGTATGAAACCAAGGTCCTTTTTTGTGCAAAAAAAGCGGCCTTTTTTCTTGAAACACACAGGAGGATGAGCTATGAACCCAAACAGTCTGTTACGAATCCGTGATCTGTCGAAAGATGAACTCATGGGCATTCTCATGGATGCACAGCTTTTTGGTGCTTCACAAAAAGATTGGCAATTGCCGCAGCGCAGGCTGGTTGCTAATCTTTTTTTTGAGCCAAGCACCAGGACACACTATTCCTTTGCGTCTGCGGAGCATCAGCTGGGCTGCTGCGTGGAAGATTTCACCGCTGCCGGAAGCAGCGTGGAAAAGGGAGAGAGCCTTTACGACACGGTCAAGACATTTGAGAGCGTGGGCTATGACGCGGTGGTCATCCGTCATCGCCAGGATGAGTATTTCCGGGAGCTGGAGGGCATCGAGATCCCGATCATCAATGCGGGAGACGGCGCCGGGAACCATCCGACACAGTGTCTGCTCGATCTGCTGACGCTGTATCAGGAATTTGGACGGATCGAAGGGATCCGGCTGGCCATCATCGGCGATATCCAGCATTCCCGCGTCGCTTCCAGCAACCGTGAGGCGATGGAACTGCTGGGCGGAGAATGGGTGTTCTCCGGTCCGCCGCAATGGCAGCGCGAAGGTTACCCGTATATGCCGATCGATGAGGCGGTGGAATGGGCCGATGCGGTGATGATGCTGAGGATCCAGCACGAGCGCCACGCCTCTGCCATGCAGATGAGCAAGGCGGAATATCTGCAGCGCTATGGGCTGACCAAGGAGCGGGCATCCCGGATGAAGCCGCATGCGATCATCATGCATCCTGCGCCGGTCAACCGCGATGTGGAGATCGACAGCGACCTGGTCGAATCACCGAAGAGCCGCATCTTCAAACAGATGAGCAACGGCGTGCTGATCCGCAAGGCCGCGATCAAACGGGCGATGGGCGTTCAGTTTTAAGGAGGTAAGCATATGAAGCTGCTGAAAAACGTGCACGTATTGGAAAACAACCGCCAGGTCCGCAAGGAGATCCTCTTTGACGAGACCGGCATCCTGAAGATCGCCGAACAGATCGATGCGCCGGAAGCAGAAGTCATCGATGGCAAAGAGATGACGGCGCTGCCCGGCCTGATCGATGTGCATGTCCATCTGCGCGAACCGGGCTTCGCGTATAAGGAGACCATCGATACCGGAACGATGGCTGCGGCAGCCGGCGGCTTTACGACCATCATGGCCATGCCGAACGTACAGCCGTATCCGGATTCCACAGAGGTGATGGAGGCGTATCTGCAGAAGATCGAAGCCGATGCGCATGTGCATGTCATTCCGTATGCGACCATCACCAAGGCGGAGAGCGGCAAAGAGGTCGTGGACATGGCGGCGCTGGCCAAGATGGGCGTCCGCGCCTTCAGCGATGACGGGGTCGGCGTGCAGAGTGGCGATGTCATGGAAGAAGCGATGAAACAGAGCCATGCGCTGGGTACGATGATCGTCGCGCACACGGAAGACATGTCTTACCGCAAGCCGGGCGCTTATATGCACGAGGGCACCGAAAGCAAGGCGCGCGGGGTCGTCGGCATTCCTTCAGAATGCGAATGGAAACAGCTGGAGCGCGACCTGAAGCTGGTCGAGAAGACCGGCGCACACTATCATTGCTGTCATGTCTCCGCAAAGGAGAGCGTCCAGCTGCTGCGCGAATACCGCAGCCGCGGCTGTGATGTCAGCGGGGAAGTGACCGCGCATCATCTGCTGCTGTGCGACCGCGATGTGGTCGACGCCAACTGGAAGATGAACCCGCCGCTGCGCGGCGAGGCAGACCGCAAGGCGCTCATCCGCGGACTGCAGGAAGGCGCGCTGAGCCTGATCGCCAACGATCATGCCCCGCACAGCGAGGAAGAGAAGAAGCGTCCGCTGGAATCCGCGCCTTTTGGCATCGTCTCGCTGGAGACGGCCTTCCCATTGCTGTATACCAAGCTGGTGCTCACCGGCATCGTGAGCCTGAAGCAGCTGGTGAACTGGATGAGCACGGCGCCGGCCGAGCGCTTCGGCCTTGCGCGCCGCGGGCGTCTGGAGGAAGGATATGCGAGCGACTTCACCCTGGTGGATCTCAACGAAGAATACATCATCAACCGAAACCATTTCCTCTCCAAGGGAAGGAACACGCCGTTCCACGGCTGGAGAGTAAAGGGAAAGATCAAAGCGACTTATGTAGACGGAACATGCGTATATGAGGAGGGCAAGCAATGAAACGATTACTGATTCTGGAAGATGGCAGCGTGTATGAGGGCACGGCCTTCGGCGCCGATCATTTTCAGGTAGGAGAACTGGTCTTCAATACCGGAATGAGCGGCTATCAGGAAGTGCTCAGCGACCTGTCCTATTGCGGACAGATCGTCATGATGACTTATCCGATGATCGGCAATTACGGCATCAACCATGATGATTTCGAAAGCCTGGACCCGGCGGTATTCGGGTTCGTGGTGCGCGAGTGCTGCGAGCAGCCGAGCAACTTCCGTTCGGACTACACGCTGGATGAGTTTTTGAAGATGAAGAACATTCCCGGCATCCAGGGCGTCGATACCCGCGCGATCACCCGCAAGCTGCGCACCAGCGGCACGATGCGCGCCATCATGGCGGATGAAGGCGCTGACGTGGAAGAGATCGTGAAGATCCTGAAGAACACCGAGCTGATGCATGATCAGGTTGCCCGGGTCTCCACGCGCAATCCTTTCCCGATCCCCAACCGCGGACGCCGCGTGGTGCTCATGGACTTCGGTGCCAAGCTGGGCATCATCCGCGAGCTCTCTAAGCGCAACTGCGATCTGACGGTCGTGCCGTATGATACGGATGCCCAGAGCATCCTCGACCTCAAGCCGGACGGCGTCATGCTCAGCAACGGCCCTGGCGACCCTAAGGATGTGCCTGAGGCGGTGGCGACGATCCGCGAGCTGATGGGCAAAGTGCCGCTGTTCGGCATCTGCCTTGGCCATCAGCTGATCTCTCTGGCTTCCGGCGCCAACACCGTGAAGCTGAAGTTTGGCCACCGCGGCTGCAACCATCCGGTGATCAATCTGGCCAGCGGCAAGGTCGAGATGACGAGCCAGAACCACGGTTATGCGGTCGAGCTGGATTCGCTGGAAGGCACGGATCTGGTCATGACGCATCAGGCGCTCAATGATAAGAGCGTGGAAGGCGTACGCCACACGAAGTATCCGGTATTCAGCGTGCAGTATCATCCGGAGGCCTCTCCGGGACCGGAGGACAGCAATTACCTGTTTGACCAGTTTATGGAACTGATGGAAAAGGAGCATGCATAATATGACAAAGCGTACAGATATCAAGAAGATCCTGGTGATCGGTTCCGGACCGATCGTCATCGGACAGGCAGCCGAATTCGACTATGCCGGAAGTCAGGCGTGTCAGTCGCTGCGTGAGGAAGGGTATGAAGTCGTGCTGATCAACTCCAACCCGGCCACGATCATGACCGACACGGCGATCGCTGACCGCGTATACATCGAGCCGCTGACGCTTGATTTTGCCAGCCGCATCATCTACAAGGAGCGTCCGGATGCCGTGCTGGGTTCCCTGGGCGGTCAGACCGGCCTGAACCTGGTCGTAGAGCTGGCCAATTCCGGCATCCTCGATGAATACGGCGTCGAGATCCTGGGCACGGACCTGGAGGCCATCAATAAGGCGGAGGACCGCGAGCTGTTCCGCGAGCTCATGTACCAGATCAATGAGCCGGTGCCGGAAAGCGATATCGTGCACAGCGTGGAAGAAGCCGTGAAGTTCGCCGCAGAGATCGGTTATCCGGTCGTCGTCCGTCCGGCATATACGCTGGGCGGCACCGGCGGCGGCTTTGCGGACAATGAAGAGGAACTGCGGCTGATCGCCGATAACGGCCTGAAGATCTCACCGGTGCACCAGTGTTTGATCGAGCGCAGCATCGCCGGATTCAAGGAGATCGAGTATGAGGTCATGCGCGATGCCAACGACAATGCCATCGTCGTCTGCAACATGGAAAACATCGATCCGGTCGGCATCCACACCGGCGATTCGATGGTCGTCGCGCCGGTGCAGACGCTGAGCGACCGCGAGCATCAGATGCTGAGAAACGCGTCGCTGAAGATCATCCGCGCGCTGAAGATCTGCGGCGGCTGCAACGTGCAGCTGGCGCTGGATCCGAAATCATTCAAGTATTATGTCATCGAGGTCAACCCGCGTGTATCACGCTCTTCGGCCCTCGCCAGCAAGGCCACCGGCTATCCGATCGCCAAGCTGTCTGCCAAGATCGCGGTGGGCATGACGCTCGATGAGATCATCAACCCGATCACGAAGACGAGCTATGCCTGCTTCGAGCCGGCGCTGGACTATATCGTCACCAAGCTGGCCCGCTTCCCGTTTGATAAGTTCCCCAGCGCGGACCGCCGTCTGGGCACGCAGATGAAGGCGACCGGCGAGGTCATGTCGATCGGCCGCACCTTTGAAGAGAGCTTCTTGAAGGCGGTGAGATCGCTGGAGATGAAATGCGATCACATCGACAATGCGGAGATCGACGCGATGAGCACCGAAGCGCTGTGGGAGAAGGTCGCCGTCAAGGATGATCTGCGCATGTTCGTCATCGCAGAGCTGCTGCGGCGCAAAGAGTCCATGACGCGCATCCATGAGATCACGCAGATCGATTATTTCTTCCTGAACAAGTTCGCGCACATCATGGCGCTGGAAGAAGCGATGATGGCGCATCCGCAGGATCTGCAGGTGCTTCATGAGATCAAGCGCAACGGCTTCGCGGATTCCTATATCGCCCGCAAATGGGGCATGAGCGAGCGCGAGGTCTATGACCTGCGCAAGGCCAACGGCATCGTGCCGGTATTCAAGATGGTCGACACCTGCGCGGCTGAGTTTGAGAGTGCCACACCGTATTATTACTCGACATATGAGCAAGAAAATGAGTCTGAGCGCAGCGAGCGCCGCAAGGTCATCGTGCTGGGCAGCGGCCCGATCCGCATCGGGCAGGGCGTCGAGTTCGACTATGCGACCGTGCACTGTGTCAAGACGCTGCGCGAGGCAGGATATGAAGCCATCATCATCAACAACAACCCGGAGACGGTCTCTACGGACTTCTCCATCTCAGATAAGCTGTATTTCGAGCCGCTGACGATCGAGGATGTCATGCATATCGTCGATCTGGAGCAGCCCCTTGGCGTGATCGTGCAGTTCGGCGGACAGACCGCCATCAACCTGGCGGACAAGCTGGTCGAGCGCGGCGTGAAGATCATGGGCACGAGCCTGGAAGATATCGACCGGGCCGAGGACCGTCATGAGTTTGAGGAAATGCTGCATCAGTTCGATATCCCGCAGCCAAAGGGCGAGACCGCAGTAGAGGTCGAAGAGGCGGTGAAGATCGCCAACCGCATCGGCTATCCGGTGCTCGTGCGTCCTTCTTATGTGCTGGGCGGGCGCGCGATGGAGATCGTATACAATGATGACGACCTGCGGGTATACATGGCCACGGCCGTCAAGGAGATCTCGCATGACGCGCCGATCCTGGTCGATAAGTACATCGTCGGCAAAGAGTGTGAGATCGATGCCATCGCGGATGGCGAGCATGTGTTCATCCCGGGCATCATGGAACATATCGAGCGTGCCGGCGTGCATTCCGGCGATTCCTTCTCGGTCTATCCGGCACCGACGCTCTCTCAGAAGGTAAAGGAGACGATCGTCGACTATGCCGTGCGCATCGGTAAGGGATTCCGCTTCGTTGGCCTCTACAACATCCAGTTCATCGTGGACAAGGATGAGAATGTCTATGTGCTCGAGGTCAACCCGCGCAGCTCGCGCACCGTGCCATTCCTCAGCAAGATCACCAGCGTGCCGATGTCGCATATCGCCACGATGTGCGTGCTGGGCCATTCGCTGAGCGAGCAGGGCTATCCGATCGACTGTGTCAAGGAAGAAGAGAAGCGGGTGTTCGTCAAGGCGCCGGTGTTCTCCTTCGCCAAGCTGCGCAGCGTAGATACGACGCTCGGTCCGGAGATGAAGTCGACCGGCGAGGCGCTGGGCGGCGATGTGACGCTGCACAAGGCGCTGCACAAGGCGCTGATCGCCAGCGGCATCAAGGTCCCGCTGCAGGGCAATGTGCTCATCACGGTGGCAGACCGGGACAAGGAAGAGGCGCTCAAGATCGCCAGACGTTTCTTCGATATCGGTTATGGCATCTATGCGACCAACGGTACCGCGAAATATCTGCGCGCCCACGGCATCTTCGTGCATGACGCCATCAAGATCAGCGAGAATCCGGACAAGAACATCCTGAATTTGATCCGCATGGGCCGCATCAATTACATCATCAATACGATGGAGCCGCATAAGAGCGCTTCTTCGACGGATGGTTTCCTGATCCGCCGTGTCGCCGCGGAAAACAGCATCAGCTGCTTCACTTCCCTGGATACGGCATACGCGATCCTCGGCGTCGTCGAATCGATGAGCTTTACCGCCATCAGCATGAATGAGCTGGAGCACTGAGATGGAGAGCGTAAAAGCAGTCGTGATCGAAAACATCCAGATCGCGAAGGATACATATAAAATGAGCCTGCGCAGCGAGATCGCGGCGCAGATGCAGCCCGGACAGTTCGTCAACGTACAGGTCAGCGGCTTCTATCTGCGCCGGCCGATCTCCATCTGCGAGGTGGTCGATAAACAGCATTTCGTCATCATCTACAAGGTGGTCGGCGATGGCACGAAGAAGCTGAGCCAGCTGCCGGCCGGACATGCGCTCGGCGTGCTCGGTCCGCTGGGCAGCGGCTATCCGATCTGTGCGGAAGAAGAGGCGGTCCTGCTCATCGGCGGCGGCGTCGGTGTGCCTCCCCTCTATGAATTAGCCAAGCAGTATCGGCGGATCGATCGCAAGGTAGATGTCGTGCTCGGCTTCAATGACGCCCAGAGCGTCTTCTATGCGGATGAGTTCGCCGCGCTGGGCTGCGCGGTGCATGTGGCGACGATGGATGGCAGCGCCGGCGTGAAGGGCACGGTCATCGATGCCATCGACGCGGCAGGCATCCAGACCGACTTCGTCTGCAGCTGCGGCCCGGTGCCGATGCTGAAGGCGGTGGAGGCCCGGTATTCCCGGGGATATATGAGCTTTGAGAGCCGTATGGCCTGCGGGATCGGCGCCTGCATGGCCTGTGTCGCAAAGGACCGCAAGGAGGCGGACCTGTATCACCGCATCTGCAAAGAGGGACCGGTGTTCCCGATCGGAAAGGTGGAATTCTGATGGATCTGCGTGTTAAGCTTCCAGGCCTGGACCTGAAGAACCCGATCATCCCGGCCAGCGGCTGTTTCGGCTTCGGGCGCGAATTCGCCCAGCTGTATGATCTCAGCCTGCTGGGCGGCATCGCCATCAAGAGCGCTACGCCGAAGGCGCGCTTTGGCAATCCGACTCCGCGTGTCGCCGAAACGCCGATGGGCATGCTCAACGCCATCGGCCTGCAGAACCCGGGCGTCGAGGTGATCATGGAAAGAGAGCTGCCATGGCTGGCACAGTTCGATACGGAGATCATCGCCAACGTGGCCGGTGCGACAGAGGAAGATTATGTGGAAGTCGTGCAGAAGCTGAACAGCTCCAAGGTCGTGAAGGCTTACGAGCTCAACATCAGCTGTCCCAATGTGAAGCATGGCGGCATCGGCCTGGGGACGAAGCCAGAGCTGGCCGCGCATGTGACCCGCATGGTGAAGGAAGCGGCGGACAAGCCGGTCTATGTCAAGCTGAGCCCGAATGTGACCGATATCGTGGAGATCGCCAAAGCGGTGGAAGAGGCCGGCGCGGACGGGCTGGTACTCATCAATACGCTGATGGGCATGCGGATCGATCTGAAGAGCGGCAAGCCGGTCCTCGCCAATGTGACCGGCGGCCTGAGCGGACCGGCCATCAAGCCGGTGGCGATCCGCATGGTCTACCAGTGCGCACAGGCGGTGAACATCCCGATCATCGGCGTAGGCGGCATCACCAGCGCAGAGGATGTGCTGGAATTCCTCTATGCCGGCGCAAGCGCCGTGGAAGTCGGCGCCCAGAATTTCGTAGATCCTTACTGCTGCGTGAAGATCATCGAGGATCTGCCGGAAGTCATGAAGAAATATGGAATCAGCTCAGTCAGTGAAGCTGTCGGAAGGAGCGTTAACGGATGAACAAAAAGACCATTGCAGCACTTGATTTTTCCACCAGGGAAGAAGTGCTGAACTTTCTCAAACAGTTCGATGAACCGATCTCTGTCAAGATCGGCATGGAGCTGACCTACTCATTAGGCTTTGACATCATCCGGGAAGTGCGTGCGCTGGGGCACAGCATCTTCCTGGATCTCAAGCTGCATGACATTCCCAACACGGTGAAAAAGGCGATGAAGAATCTGGCGGCGCTCGATGTCGACATCATCAACCTGCATTGCGCCGGCGGCATCGCGATGATGAAGGCGGCGATCGAGGGACTGCAGGAAGGGGCAGTCAACGGCAAGCGTCCGCTGTGCATCGGCGTGACCCAGCTGACCAGCACGTCGAAGGAAGCCATGAATGATGAGCTCGGCATCCCCGGCGAAGTGCTGGACTGCGTCATCCATTATGCGAAAAACGCGAAGGAAGCCGGATTGGACGGCGTCGTCTGCTCTGTGCATGAGGCGCGTGCCATCCATGCGGCCTGCGGTGATGACTTCTTGACCGTGACGCCGGGCATCCGTCTGGCGGATGATTCCAAGGACGACCAGAAGCGTGTGGCCACTCCTGCCTTTGCGAAAGCAGAAGGCTGCGACTATATCGTGGTCGGCCGTTCCATCACCAAGAGCGCTGATCCGGCCAAGACATACCGCGAGATCGAAGCGATGATGCGCTGAAGGAGGAAGGACATGGAACAGTATAAGCAGGAATTTATTGAATTCATGGTAGAGAGCCAGGTGCTCAAATTTGGCGACTTCACGCTGAAAAGCGGCAGAAAGTCTCCGTTCTTCATGAATGCAGGCGCCTATGTGAACGGTTCGCAGCTGCGCCGGCTCGGTGAGTATTACGCCCGGGCGATCCACGATCATTACGGCCTGGACTTCGATGTGCTGTTCGGGCCGGCCTATAAGGGCATCCCGCTGAGCGTGGCGACGACCATGGCCATCAGCGAGCTGTATGGCAAGGAGATCCGCTATTGCTCGAACCGCAAGGAAGTGAAGGATCACGGCGATACCGGCATCCTGCTGGGCTCGCCGCTGAAGGACGGCGACCGGGTCGTGATCATCGAGGATGTGACGACTTCCGGCAAGTCGATCGAGGAGACATATCCGATCCTGAAGGCGCAGGCCGATGTGGATATCCGCGGGCTGATCGTTTCGCTGAACCGCAATGAGCGCGGCAGATCCGCTGATCAGACCGCGCTGGATGAGATCCGCGAAGTCTATGGCTTTGAGACCGCGGCCATCGTCAGCATGCCTGAGGTCGTGGAATACTTGTACGGGCGCGAGCATCAGGGCAAGGTCATCATCGATGATGAGCTGAAGCAGCGCATCGATGCCTACTATGCGCAGTATGGCGTAAACAGATCATAAACGGGAAAGGGACCGAATGCACATGTCATTCGATCCCTTTTTTCAGCCATTGCCTGATCCAGCGGATCACGCCGTCTTCATCATTGGTATATGCGGTTTCTTCGCGGCAGACGGCCTTGATCTGCGGCAGAGCGTTCCTCATGGCGACGCTGTATCCGGCCTCCTGAAGCATCTCAAGGTCGTTCATGAAGTCGCCGAAGGCCATCGTCTCTTCCCTGGTGATGCCCAGATGCTTTTGCAGCATGCGCACGCCGACGCCTTTGTTCACGCCCTTGGGCATGATGTCCATCCATTCAAAGGCGGAGACGGCGATGCTGAAGTCCGCGCGGTAAGGCGCAAACCGCGGATAGATATGCTCGGCCGTTCCGCCATGATGCAGGATGGCGATCTTCAGGATCTCATCGTCCACGCCATGCAGGTCGCTCACTCGCTGATGGTTGTGATAATATGGCGTGATGTTGCGAAGATCGGCAGGATCCTCCGTGGTGTACCAGGCGCTCTTTACGCCGCACAGGACCGGCACCGCGCCGGGGATCTGCTCGCTCATGCGGATGAAGCGGTGCACATCTTCTATGTTCAGGGGATGGTGGTCCAGCACGCGCGCGCTCTTTCCCTCCACGCTCATCGCGCCGTTTTCCGCGATGAAATACATCAGTTCGGCGCATGACGCAAAGCTTTCCCGCAGCGAGGCATACTGTCTGCCGCTGCCGGCTGCAAAGACGATGCCGCGTGCGTGCAGCTCGCGGATCAGTTCCAGCGTCCCCGCCGGCATGCTTTTGTCGCCGTGCAGCAAAGTGCCGTCCATATCAGTGATGATCAGTCTGATCAAGGTCATCTCCTCCTTTTTTGCCTGCAATCAGTATACAGGAAAGAAGCCCGCTTGAAAACCGTTCGCGCCTGGATCAGGTTTACAATTGTCACGGCCGCTGATTCCTGTTAAAATGAATGCATGCAGAGAGGAGGATCCACATGGATAAGGTATGGGATCAGATGAAAAGCGGCGCCTGGTATGATGCCGAGGACGTGTCGCTGCGTCAGCTGCGCGCGTCATGCAAGGCAAAGCTGCAGCAGTTCAACGCGATGCCGGAAAGCGACAGACAACAGGCAATCGGCATATTGTATACGCTGTTGGATGCGCAGGAAGGGCTCAACATCGAGGCCCCGTTTCGCTGCGATTACGGGCCGAATATCCATCTGGGCCGCAATTTCTATGCCAACTTCAATTTCAGCGTGCTGGATGAGGCAGATGTGACCATCGGCGACCATGTCTTCATCGGCCCCAACGTGGGCATCTATACGGCCATCCATCCGCTGGATCCCAAGACGCGCAGAACGGGGCTCGAGCGGGCAGAGCCGGTGCGCATCGGCGATGATGTATGGATCGGCGGAGGCGCGCAGATCCTGCCCGGGGTGACGATCGGCAGCCGCAGTGTCATCGGCGCCGGCAGCGTGGTCACACGCGATATCCCGGACGATGTGGTCGCGGCGGGAAATCCATGCCGTGTCATCCGCAGCCTGAAAGGAGAGCAGGATGAAGAAGATCGCCAGGTTTGAAAAGGTGTCGCTGGCGCAGTTCGTCCAGGACATGCGGCAGGCCTTCCCGACGTATCCTGAGGAAGCGCTGCGCAGGGCCTGGGAGCAGCTGGAACTGCCGAAAAGGGCGACGTCCGGTTCCGCTGGACATGACTTCCGCCTGCCGGTGAGCGTGCAGGTGAACGGCAATGAGCATGTGGTTGTTCCGACAGGGATCCGCTGTGCCATGCAGCCGGGATGGGTGCTGATGCTGTTTCCGCGAAGCTCGCTGGGCTTTCGCTACCAGATGCGCTTAGACAATACGGCCGGCATCATCGATGAAGATTATCATGGCGCGGAGAATGAAGGGCACATCATCATCCGCTTTACCGCAGAGAAAACGCTGCAGCTGCCTGCGGGCAGCGCCTTCGCGCAAGGCGTATTCCTCCCTTACGGCATCTGTGAGGATGACGAGGCCGATCTTGTCCGTCAGGGCGGATTCGGCAGTACGGGAAATTGAACGCAGAAAAGATAAGGATATACCGTCATCAGCCGCGGTCTGTTCTGGCTGATAGAAAGGAAAAGGTATATTGTGTGCGGGCGGCAAGGGACCGCCTGGCAATATATCAGGAAGAACAGATGAAAGTACTTCTTTATTTTGAGGGACAGCATATGATCCGGCGTTCCGGCATCGGGCACGCCATGCGTCATCAGATGGCGGCGCTGGATACGCAGGGGATCGAATGGACGCTGAATGAAAAGGATGATTATGACATCCTGCATCTGAACACGGTCGGTGTGGCGAGCGAGCGGATCGCGAAAAAGGCGCGCCGCGAAGGAAAGAAGATCGTGGTGCATGCGCACAGCACACAGGAGGATTTTCAGAATTCGTTTTTGTTCAGCAACCAGATGTCATCGCTGTTCAAGAAACGGCTGATGCAGGTCTATCAGCTGGGGGACCGCATCGTGACGCCGACGCTTTATTCCAAGCGCCTGCTGGAAGGATATGGGATCACCATCCCGATCGACGCGGTCAGCAACGGGGTCGACCTTGCGCGCTTTGCCCGGGATGAGCGAAAGATCGCTGCATACCGCGCACATTTCCATCTGGAGGGCAGAAAGAGCGTCATCTGTGTCGGTCTGCCATTTGAGCGCAAAGGGATCTTTGACTTCATCGAGGTCGCTTCCCAGCTGCCGGAGGTGACGTTCATCTGGTTCGGCAAGGTGCCGCTGTACACCGTGCCAGCCAAGATCCGCCGCATCGTCAAAGGCGCGCATCCGCCGAACGTGATCTTTCCAGGATATGTGGAAGGAGACGTGCTGGAAGGCGCATATGCCGGTGCGGACGCCTTCTTCTTCCCGAGCAAAGAGGAAACAGAGGGCATCGTCGTGCTGGAGGCGCTGGCGGCATCCCAGCAGGTCATCCTGCGGGATATCCCGGTCTTCTCTGACTGGCTGACGCATGGGGTCAACTGCTGGAAAGGAAAAGACGCGGATGAGTTCCGCGCCCTGGTCAATGCCGCTGTGCATCATAAACTGAAAGATATCCGTCCGCAGGCCTTGCAATGCGCGCAGGAGAGAAGCTTCGCCGAAGTCGGAAAAGCGCTCCGTGCAGTGTACGAACAACTTTAGTCAGATCCGCTGATGTGCTGCTCAGCCAGCCGCATCAGTGTTTTTTTGTCATTGTCCTCGGGATGGTCGAGCACATGATCGAGCAGAAGCTTCAGCGTATCGCCCGCCGCCTTTCCTCGTATTCCGATCATGTTCAGGTCATTGCCGCTGAGGGCCAGTTCCTTCAAGGTGAAGCGCTCATTGCGCGCTTCCATCTCCTCCAGCATCCGCATGGGGGCGCCGTTTGTCTGGATGTGCATGCCGGCTTGCTGGATCTGGATGAGCCGGCGGACGAAGCCATAGTCGTATCCGCAGCGGGAGAGCAGATGGCGCAGACCGCGAGCCTGCGCAGGGACGGGGATCGGATAACAGCGGATCAGCGCGCACGTTTCCTTGATCAGCGCCTTGGGCAGATGCAGACCGCGCAGCGCCGCCTCTGCCTTTTGCTCGGGCTGATCGAGGCCGAGATGGATCAGCGCCAGCTTCTGGCTCAGCGTGAAGCCGCGGCTATGATCCAGGGCGAGGTCCGTGAGCGGATCGAGCGGGATCAGCTGGGGGAAGGTCCAGGGCATCAGGTTCAGTTCCTGCAGCATCGCCAGCAGACCAGGATGATCGCTCATGAGGATGCGGGACAGCTCTTTGGCCACGCGCTCTCTTGAGATGTGCGCGAGCAAAGGCGCATGTTCCCGGATGGCCTGCTGCAGCGTGTCCTCGAGCGTGAGATGGAGCGTACAGGAAAAGCGGACCGCGCGCAGGATGCGCAGAGCATCCTCCTGCAGGCGCTGTGCGGGACATCCGACACAGCGGACGATGCCGTTTCGCAGATCCTCTTCTCCGTGAAACGGGTCGATGATGCCGAGGTCAGGATGCATCGCCATCGCGTTGATGGTGAAATCGCGGCGGCAGAGATCCTGCAAAAGATCGGTGGTGAAGCGGACAGCGTCGGGACGGCGGTGATCGTGATAGCCGGATTCGATGCGGTAGGTGGTCACTTCGATCGTCTCATCGTCCATGATCAGCGTCAGCGTGCCATGCTGGATCCCGGTCGGGATGATCCGGCATCGCCCGGAGAACAGCGCGATCATCTCTTCAGGCCTGGCATCTGTGGCGATATCGTGATCATGCACCGCAAGGTTGAGCAAAGCGTCACGGACACATCCGCCGACGAGGAACGCTTCATGATGATGTTCATTCAGGATGCGCAGCACCTTGCGCACCGGCATCGGGATATCGTTGAAGTATCTCATGCAGATATTATATAATGGGAACAAAACAGTGGAAAGGGTGAGCAGATGAAAAAAGTGGTGGAGATCGTTCATGACATCATGCGGCAGGCGGCGAAGGAGGGCGGAGCGGCCGCAGACTTTACGCTTGGACAAGGCTTTGACTGCGCGGTGCTTGCTTCGTGCGCGTCCATCCATACGGTCTATGCCTTCGATGTGCAGCTGCAGGCCATCCAGGATGCCCGCGCTTTTTTGGCGGGAAAGGAAGGGGCTGACAAGATCCGCTTCATCCATGACGGGCACGAGCAGATGAACCGCTATATCCATGAACCGCTGCAGCTGGGGGTCTTCAATTTCGGATATTACCCCAGGGGCGATCATGCGGTGACGACCCGGCTGGACACCTCATCATCCGCCGTGCGCGACGCCTTTTCTTTATTGAAGCGAAGAGGCGTGCTGATCCTGGTGACCTATCCCGGCCATGAAGAGGGGAGAAGAGAAGCGGCGTATTTTGAGTCTGTGGTCAGCGCGCTGCCTTCCCGTGAAGCGGAATGCATGAGCATCTATATGAGCAATAAGAAAGACTGTCCGCGCATCCACGTCATCGAGAAAAACCGCTGAAAAAAACACAGCGTCAGTCGCTGTGTCTGTGGGTGAGCAGGTCGATGATCTCTCCGAGCGCGAAGATGACCGCGCTTCTGCAGAGCCAGGAAAGCAGCGTGTCAAAGAAGAAATAGGCATCGAAATAGGTCATGGTCTGCGGATAGATCTCGTAGAATGAAGAATAAGAAGATGTGCTCATTGCGCCCTGGATGGCCAAGAACAGCCCGATGAGCAGGATCACGGCGGACATGATCTTCAAGGTCAGCGGAATCAATTTGCACCAGCTGAAGGGTGCGGCAGGCTGAGCTGCGGGAGCGGACGGCTCGGCGTCATGGCGCTGCGCTGGTTCTGGTTCCTGCGCTTCATGCGGCTTTTCTTCGCTCAACCGCTCGATCTCCTCTTTATATTCTGCATTATCCAGCACTTCCGAGATCTTCTGATTCAGCTGGGCGAGAAGCCCGGGGATCGATTCATCCTCGCTGCTGCAAGTGTAAGTCAGCGTCGTTCGTTCTCCGGCGGTGATATCCATGAAGATGGTATCCTCCAGCGTCTCTTCGCTTAAGCGCAGTGCGAAGGAATGCCCTTCCGTGCCGTCATGCTTTGCGTGGAAATGCTCGAGATCAAAAAAATCATTTCGGATCATGATCTCGACCGCTGCGCTGAGCTCTTTTGGCGTTCTGCCGATCGTGTAGCTTTTTTTCATGTCAAATACCTCGCTTTTCAAATATTATACCGCGTTCTGCGGCAAATTCCACGCTTTTTTGCGGTGATCTGGCGAATATGTAAATTTTTTCTTTGTCTGCCTGAAACACAAAAAAAGCTTCTTTCGAAGCTTTCCCTGCATCATGGTCGGGATGACAGGATTTGAACCTGCGACCCCTTCGTCCCGAACGAAGTGCACTACCAAGCTGTGCTACATCCCGATGCATGGATTATTCTACCATCTTTTCAGAAAAATGCAAGAAGAAAATAAAAAAAATTGAAATTTAGCACTCTTTTGTTGACAGTGCTAAAAACGGTGCTATAATAGGATTAGCAATCGAAAGAAGAGAGTGCTAAAGGAGGGATCGTTATGAACTACGAAAAGATGTCTGAGAAGCTGCAGCAGATCTTGATGCGTGCAGTGGAGATCTGCAAATCGTATGGCCATGCCAGCGTGGATACGATACAGCTGCTGAAGGCGATTTTTGAGGATGAGGTACTGGATGGACTGTTCAAGCGATTGAATGTCGATAAACGCGAGGCCCTTGCATTGATAGATGATGAGATGAACAGGATCGCGAGGGCATCCAATACGAATCCGCAGCTGACACAGGAAGTCGTGCGCAGCTTTGATGAAGCAGAGAAGTGGGCGGCTCAGCATGAAGAGACGTATCTGAGCGTCGCTTCGGTCTGGATCGCGCTGATGTTCAACCGTTCCTATATTTCCAAGCAGCTGGTCAAGCGGTTCGGCCTGAATGAGGCGCAGTGCAAGGAAGAGGAACTGAAGCGCAGAGGAGGGATGAAGATGGATTCTCCGAACGCCGAAAACAATGTGGAAGCGTTGAGCAAATATGGAAGAGACCTGGTCGAAGAGGTCAAGGATGGCAAGATCGATCCGATCATCGGCCGTGATGATGAGATCCGCCGTGTCGTTCAGATCTTGTCTCGGAAGACCAAGAACAACCCGGTGCTGATCGGTGAGCCTGGCGTGGGCAAGACCGCGGTCGTCGAAGGGATCGCCTGGCGCATCATGAAGGGCGATGTGCCGCAGTCGCTCAAAGAGAAAAAGCTGATCGAGCTGGATATGGGCGCATTGATCGCCGGCGCGAAGTACCGCGGCGAGTTTGAGGAACGGCTGAAGGCCGTATTGGAAGAGGTGAAGAACGCCCAGGGCGGCATCATCCTGTTCATCGATGAGATCCACAATCTGGTCGGTGCAGGAAAGACGGAAGGCAGCATGGATGCGGCCAACCTGCTCAAGCCGATGCTGGCGAGGGGCGAGCTGCGCTGCATCGGCGCCACGACCTTCGACGAATACCGCAAATATATCGAAAAGGACAAAGCGCTCGAACGGCGTTTCCAGCGGGTCATGGTGCAGGAGCCGACGGTGGAAGACACCATCTCCATCCTGCGCGGGCTGAAAGACCGCTTTGAGTCTTATCACGGCGTCAAGATCCTGGATGAGGCGATCATCGCTGCCGCTACGCTGTCCAACCGGTATATCACGGACCGCTTTCTGCCAGACAAGGCCATCGATCTGATCGATGAGGCCTGCGCGACGCTTCGTGTCGAGATGGAGTCCATGCCGCAGGAGCTGGATGAGCTGCAGCGCAAGATCATGCAGCTGCAGATCGAAGAGACCGCGCTGAAGCAGGAAGAGGACAAGAAGGCCATCGAGCGCCGCGAGGACATCCGCGAAGAGCTTGCCCAGCTGCAGTCGCAGCGGGATGAGCTGTACACCAGATGGGAAGATGAGAAGGCCCAGCTGGAGGAAAGCAAGGACGCCAAGGTGCGCCTGGAGCGTGCGCGCCTGGATCTGGAACAGGCGCAGAATGAAGCCCGCTATGAGGAAGCGGCCAAGCTGCAATATGGCGTGATCCCGCAGCTGGAGGCCCAGATCCGCATGGAGGCAGAGAAGCAGAAGGAAGATGCGCTCATCCAGGAGACGGTCAATGAAGAGACCATCGCCAAGATCGTGTCCAGATGGACCGGCATCGAAGTGACCAGGCTGGTGGAGAGCGAGCGCAAAAAGCTGCTTGGTCTGAAGGACGCGCTGGCCAAGCGGGTCATCGGCCAGGATCAGGCGCTTTCGCTCGTCAGCGACGCCATCCTGCGCAGCAAGGCGCAGATCCAGGATGAGGACCGCCCGATCGGCAGCTTCCTGTTCCTTGGCCCCACCGGCGTGGGCAAGACGGAGGTCGCCAAGGCGCTGGCCGAACAGCTGTTTGACAGCGAGACGCATATCGTGCGCATCGATATGAGCGAATATATGGAAAAGCACAGCGTGGCGCGGCTGATCGGAGCGCCTCCGGGATATGTCGGCTATGACGAAGGCGGACAGCTGACTGAGGCCGTGCGCCGCAACCCGTACTCGATCGTCCTCTTCGATGAGGTGGAGAAGGCGCATCCGGATGTATTCAACGTCCTTTTGCAGATCCTGGATGACGGACGGATCACCGATTCCAAGGGCGTGACCGTGGACTTCAAGAACACGCTGCTGATCATGACGAGCAATCTGGGCAGTCAGTACGCATTTGAACAGGAAGGCCGCGAGGAAAAATACATGACGGAGGTCAAGCGGTATTTCAAGCCGGAGTTCATCAACCGTATCGACGAGATCATCGTCTTCAATGCGCTGGATGAAGATATGCAGGCGAAGATCGCGCACAAATTCATGAACGAGCTGACGCAGCGTCTGCAGAGGAAGGACATCCGTCTGCAGGTCAGCGATGAGGTCTACCGTCTGATCGCCACGCAGGGTGTGGATCCGGTGTTTGGCGCCCGTCCGATGAAGCGTTACATTCAGCGCAGCATCGAGACGCTGATCGCCCGTAAGATCATCGAAGGCGGCGCTGGAAAGGATGATTTGATCAAGCTGGAGGTCAAAGACGGAGATTATCAGGTCACGATCGAGCATGAATCATGATCATGCCATGCGCATGAGAAAAAAAGTGTCAATCAGTTGATTTCTGATTGAGATTTTTGTTAGCATATTCTAACATATGGAAAGGAAAAGAGGGGATCGAAATGACGACACTGGATATGCTGGCACCGGGCGAAAGCGGCGTGATCACAGCGGTAGGCGGGACGGGCGCGCTTCGCCACCGGCTGCTGGACATGGGACTGACACCGAAGACCGCGGTGCGTGTGGATAAGGTCGCGCCGATGGGCGATCCGATGGAGCTTGTGCTGCGCGGATACCGGCTCACGCTGCGCAAGGAAGACGCGCACAACATCGAGGTGGAAAAGCGATGAAAGAGATATTGGTGGCCCTGGCCGGAAACCAGAACTGCGGCAAGACGACGCTGTTCAACGCCCTGACCGGCTCGAATCAGCATGTGGGCAATTTTCCCGGCGTGACGGTAGAGAAGAAAGAGGGAAAGGTGCGGGGACATGAAGAGATCCGCATCGTGGATCTTCCCGGCATCTACTCCCTTTCTCCGTATACGAGCGAGGAGATCGTCACCCGCGATTTCATCCTGAATGAGCAGCCGGATGTGATCCTGAACATCGTGGATGCCACGAACATCGAGCGCAATCTTTATCTTTCATTGCAGCTGATGGAGCTGGAGAAGCCGATGGTCATCGCGCTGAACATGATGGATGAGGTCAACCGCAGCGGGAACCATGTGGATGTGGAACAGCTGAGCGAGCGGCTCAAGGTCCGCGTCGTGCCGATCAGCGCCAGCAGGCGCGACGGCATCGATGATCTGGTCGCCGCGGTGAGCACGGCCGCTGCGGATGAAGCGAAGTTCGATCTGGATTTCTGCTCCGGCGCCATTCACCGCGCCATTCATTCCATCGCGCATATCATCGAGGACCACGCCCAGCAGGCGGGCATCCCAAAGCGCTTTGCGGCCACCAAGCTGGTGGATGGGGATGAGCCGATGCAGCGGCTGCTGAACCTGCATGAAAGCGATCTGAACATCATCGAGCACATCGTGAAGCAGATGGAAGAAGAGCTGGGGACAGACAGAGAAGCGGCGCTGGCGGATATGCGTTATTCTTACATCGAATCGCTGGTGGCGCAGTGTGTGTCCCGTCACCATGAGACGCGGGAGCAGCAGCGCAGCGAGAAGCTGGACCGCTGGCTGACCCACAAGTATCTGGGCATACCGATCTTTTTGTGCATCATGCTGCTGATCTTCTATCTGACATTCGTCCCGATCGGCGGCACGCTTCAAGGCCTGCTGGAGTCAGGAATCGACATGTTCGTCAGCTGGCTGGATGTGCAGATGGAAGCATGGCAGGTCTCTTCCTGGCTGCATTCCCTGGTCATCGACGGCATCTGCGCAGGCGTAGGCAGCGTGCTTTCTTTCCTGCCGCTGATCGTCGTCCTGTTCTTCTTTTTGAGCCTGCTGGAAGACAGCGGCTATATGGCGCGTGTGGCGTACATCATGGATAAGGCGCTGCGCAAGATCGGCCTTTCGGGAAAGAGCTTCGTTCCGATGCTGATCGGATTTGGCTGCAGCGTGCCGGCCATCATGTCCACGCGCACCTTGAGCAGCGAGCGCGACCGCAAGATGACCATCATCCTGACCCCGTTCATGTCGTGCAGCGCCAAGCTGCCGATCTATGGCATGATCACCGCCGCCTTTTTCCCACAGCATGCGGCCGTGGTGATGCTGGGGGTCTATCTGATCGGCATCCTCGTTGCCATCTTGTGCGGCCTTCTCTTCAAGCAGACGCTGTTCAAGGGCAACCCGGTCCCCTTTGTCATGGAGCTGCCTGCTTACCGCATCCCGGATGCGCGCAGCGTGCTCATGCATATGTGGGAAAAGGCGAAAGACTTCCTGCACCGCGCCTTTACGATCATCTTTGCGGCGACCATCATCATCTGGTTCTTGCAGTCATATGACTTCTCCTTCCATGCGGTGAGCGATGCTTCAGCGTCCATGCTGGCGGTCATCGGAGAGAAGATCGCCTGGATATTTGAGCCGCTGGGCTTTGCGGACTGGCGCGCGTCCAGCGCCCTCATCACCGGCATCACCGCCAAGGAGAGCGTGGTCAGCACCTTGTCCATCCTCACCGGCGCATCTACGGATGCCGGGCTGAGCAGCGTGCTGCAGACGATGTTCACGCCGCTGTCCGCGTTCGCCTTCCTGTGCTTCACCGTTCTCTATATGCCGTGTGTGGCAGCGTTTGCCGCCACGAAAAGAGAGCTGGGCACCTTGAAAGAAGCGCTGTTTGCGGTTCTCTTTCAGACCGGCGTCGCATATATAGTAGCGCTGATCATCTATCAGGCAGGGAGCGTGTTCTTATGATCGATGTGATCGTCGTGCTGGTGATCCTGCTGATCTTGATCGCGGCATACCGGTTGACGGCCCCAAGAACAGATGCTGGCTGCGGCGCATGCAAAGGCAGCTGCAGCAGCTGTGAAAAGGGCTCCATCTATGCGCGTTACCGTCAGGATCATCCGCTGGACAAATGAACGGGCAGCAGCCGAAAGGCGCTGCCCCTTTAATGAAGGAGGGATCTGATGATCGTATTGATCAGCGGCGCTTCTCATACGGGAAAGACGCTGCTTGCGCAAAAGCTCATGGAACTGGTGCATATCCCGTATCTTTCCATCGATCATCTGAAGATGGGCCTGATCCGCAGCCGTCAATGCCGGCTGAACGCGCTCAGCGAAGATGACGCGCTGATGCAGTATCTGTGGCCGATCGTGCGGGAGATGATCAAGACCGCCCTGGAGAATGAGCAGCACCTCATCATCGAAGGGTGCTATATTCCCTGGGACTGGCAGAAAGATTTTTCTGCAGATGAGCTGAACAGGATCCGGTTCAGCTGCCTGCTCATGAGCGACGCTTATCTCTGCGCGCATTTTGATGAGGTCAAAAAGCATGCGGACGTCATCGAGAAGCGGCTCGATGATGACTGTACGCTGGAAGGCGTGCGGCAGGATAATGCGCGCATGCGCCAGCTGTGCGCATTGTATGATCTTCCGCATGTGCTGATCGATGAGCGTTATCCCGACGATCTTGCCCGGCAGCTGCAAAAAGCATGGTTCTGACTTTCCTTCTCTTTGCGCATATGTCATAATGAAAAGCGGAAGGATGAGGTGGCTGTAATGGATCAGAGAAATGTAGACCGTCTGTTTGCCTGGCTCGCTTTGCAGGTGGAGGCAACTTACCGCGAGGAGATCGATATGGCGATGGACTGCTTCGTTGAAGAGGAGTATACCAGAGAGGAACTGGAACGGTTCCTGGAGTATGTGATGGAACGGGTGCCGGATGCGGACTATGACCGTGTCTTTGACCGCGTGGAAAGCGAGCTGAACAAACTGTGAGCGACAGTTTGTCTTACGATTTCGACATCAATGGCTTTTTGGTCCATGCCGGCTTCTCGCGGGCGTTTTTGGAAGAGTGCGTGCATGGGCTGCTTCGCCGCTGGCATGATCAGGCGCAGGACAAGCAGCGTCTGATCGTCTTTCTCGCCGCGCCGCCGGCCGCCGGCAAATCTACGCTGGCAGCATTGTTTGCGCATGAGGCCGAGCGTCTGGGCATCCCGTTTCAGGCGCTGGGCATGGATGGCTTTCACCATCGTCAGTCTTATATCCTGACCCATGAAGTCAAGGTCGAGGGAAGGGATGTGTCGATGAAACAGGTGAAGGGATGTCCGGAGAGCTTTGATTTTGACCGGCTGCATGAGCATCTGGTCCGCCTCCGCCAGGAGGATACGCTGCTTTGGCCCTGGTATGACCGCCGCCATCACGATGTGATCGATGATCAGATCGAGGTGAGCGCGCCGCTAGTGCTGGTGGAAGGAAATTACCTGCTGCTCGATGAGGAGCCCTGGCGTTCGCTGAAGCCGCTTTGCGATGTGTCGATGTTTCTGTACGCAGAGGAAACGCAGCTGTATGCGCGGCTGATCGAGCGCAAGGTAAGAGGCGGCATGATGCCGCATGAGGCAGCCGCGTTCGCCAAAGGAAGCGATATGCGCAATGTGCGAAGGATATTGGATCGGCGTTTGCATGCCGATGTGGAGCTGATCCTGCATGAGGAGGGCATCAGCTGGTAGATGATCATAGAGGGCAGACCATGTGTCTGCCTATTTTCATATCCGGCCATTTCATATCATGAGGTGGGAGGCGATCATAATGTGTGATGAACTGACGATCAGTTCCATCGAAGTGCAGCAGTTTTGCTGCTTGTATCCGCTTGAGGAAGCCTTTGCGGCAGGGACGATCTTCCGCGAGCTGGATAAACCGTTTACAGGGGTGTGCGGCTGTGAGTAAGCGAGAGAAAATGCTCCTTGAGGTCATGCGGCTTGATTTTGCCGTGCAGGACAGTGCGCTGTTCCTCGATCTGCGTCCTCATGATGAGTGTGCGTTGCAGTATTTCCGTGAGCATCTGGAATTGCTGCTGGCGGCCAAGGATGAATATGAATGCCGCTATGGTCCGCTGAGCAACCGCAGCGCGGATGCAGAAGATTATGCGCGTTACGCACTTTCGCCGTTCCCATGGACAAAGGAGGAATGCTGATGTGGATCTATGAGAAGAAGCTGCAGTTTCCGGTGAACATCACATGTCCGGACGCGAAGACAGCAGCGGTGATCATCTCACAGCTGGGCGGTCCGGATGGAGAGATGGCTGCGGCGCTGCGCTATCTGTCACAGCGATACACCATGCCGGATGCTCGTCTTCAGGCGCTGCTGAGCGATATCGGCACAGAGGAGCTCGCACATGTCGAGATCATTTCTGCCATCCTGTATCAGCTGTGCGACGGACTCAGCGTGCAGCAGATCAAGGATGCCGGGCTTGACGCTTATTTTGTCGATCATACGCTGGGCATCTATCCCCAGTCTGCGGCAGGCGTTCCCTTTACGGCATCCTACTTCCAGTCCAAGGGCGATCCGATCACGGACCTGACCGAGGACATGGCAGCGGAACAGAAAGCGCGGACGACGTATGACAACATCCTGAGGCTTGTAGACAACGAAGAAGTAAAGAAAGTCATCCGTTTTCTCAGAGCCAGGGAAATCGTTCATTATCAGCGGTTTGCAGAAGGACTGGAATATCTCAAGACAAAACTTGACCCAGACAATGTCTATATCTGCAACCCAAGCTTTGACGCACACTGAAAAAGGCATCCGGAACAGACAGATGCCCATGCTGCTGAGTAAACAGCCGCATTTATTTTCAATGTGTGAATAAGGAGGAGGCAGAAAGAGGGCTTCATCAGCCAGAAATGACGCTCTTTCTGCCTTTTATCATGCGCAGATGATATAATGTAAGAGCAAAAGCATAATAGGAAGGGTTGATTTAGGTCGTGCGATAGCACAAGGCTGCAAAGGTTGATGATGGAGCAGGATATAAAGCTGCATGATATCACCATGATCGAGCTAATGAGCAGTACGATCACGAGAAAGGAGCGAATAAGTATTATGGTAATCTTGAAAAACATAATAAAAACAAAAAATAGCGTATCCGCGAATTACTATCCTGAAGGTAACATGAATGAAGAAGGATTCATGGAAATGAGTATTCCGGATAAAAAGATCATCGCTCATAAAAAGGCAGTCGAATATTCGACTGCTCCTGCTCATGTAATGTATGCATTAAGAGATATAGTTGATGTTGATAAAGATGATTTTCCAGAAGAGATAGCAGTATTGTGGTATTGACCATGGCCAATCACTTCAAAATCATTTATAAGATCCTTTCATCGCTTGAAAAAGCGATGGAATATGAAAAATTTGACGAAGCACGCACCAGTCCGCAGGCATTGGAATACCCCAGGTTACTTTGGAAAAGCTGATTATGAAGCTGAGTGATTCAAGTTACAGATGTCGAGACGGGATAGAACAGTTTGTGGGTGAGGATTAACTGATTGTATCAGAAAAAAGGCAGATAATTACAATGCTACATATATTGGGACATTAAAACTATAAAACAGCATAAATACTTCTTAAAGTGCATAGAATTTTAATAGAAAGCGCTATTGACTTTCCTCTTTGCTCTTGCTAGGATGTATGTGCAAAGAAAGTTTACCACTGACCGATATGTGGTATATAAATGGTCGGGTTGAAAGTTTACCGCTGACCAATATGCGGTATATAAGTGGTTGGGTCGAAAGTATAGTCCTTCGCCGCAAGGTGAGGGACTTTTTCCATAATGAGGATAAGTAAATGAAGAAAACAGGATTTTATATTATCAAAGATGTATTTTTTGAAGATATGCCAGACCCGTATCTTAAAGGAAATAAGGCGGGAAACAGACCACATTAATACTGCTTTGAGGATACAAGTATAGGAATATACTGGATGATACCACTGTCCAGCCGTATTGACAAATACAGACGAATTATGGAGAAGAAGGAAAAAGCAGGAAAGCCTTGTGATATTCTCCATATCGTTAAACTGGACGATAGCCGGGAAAGCGCATTTTTGATACAGGATATGTTCCCGATAACAGAAGAATACATTGAACGGGAATATACGATTGCCGGAAATCATCTGATGTTGACAAGTGAGCATACTGCTAGAGAGATTGAGCGAAAAGCGAGAAAAGTTATGGGGATGTTAAAACGTGGCATTAAATTTACGCCAACGCAGCCAGATGTTATGACGATATTGAAGAAGCTGAAGGAGCGCAGATAGTGGTTCTGACTGGCTCTATTTTGGATCTAAAAATTTAACCGGCGCGAATATGAGAAGAAGTTATAAGAAATAAGAATAATAAAATCAATAAAAATCATAGAAAAGCAGCTAGCTCAAATTATCCGACGAGGAGTTTGAACAACTCGACGAAGAACGCATTAGTGGAAAGGAACATCAATAACAATCATGACTAAATTCAAAGGAAGAGAAAAGAAAATTCTTGATAGAATGCTAGAAATAGATGATGAGCATGCTTCTATTCTTGTAGTGAAGTATAAAAGTTTGAATTTAGACACGATGTTGTTTGAGCTTGAAAAAGTACCTGATCGATATAAAGAAATAGCAATTGAATATAACGAACTCAAACATGAGTTGATGGGATTTGAAAAGAAACGTGAGGGTTTGATTTGTTAACAAGTGTATTTACTGGGCACGCTCAAGCAGTGTGCTTTTTTCGTGGAAGCACGATAGGAGAGATCATTCAGTTTATGTTGATCATGATATGTGATCATGTATGCAAGCTATAAAAAAGAGGCCTGATACCGTCATCCAGCCTCTATCGTATAGATTGGAGATCACCGTATATAAGCTGTATGTACGGTGGATGAGGAAGGTGAAGGGGGTAAAATTGGTCTTTACCACCTTAATAAACACAGTTGAAAGCGTTAATCGCTGACCATGATCTTTTCGATATGCAGTACATACATCGTATGCAGGTCATGGAGCGGATAATGGCTGTCGATGAGCGAGCGGTCGATGAAGCATGCTTCGTCCATGTCCTGACGATACAGCTTGCGGCAGATCATGGTCATCGATGCCTCTGCAAAGCGTGGAGCGGATTCATCGCTGATGATGTGCAGTCCCGCTTTTTCGATCTTGGGCTCATCTCTGCCAGACACCGTGCCCAGATAAGAAAGCTGTTTGCGCCATGACTCGTCAAAGAAGCTCAACGAGACATGCTCTGCGCTGTCGATGAATGTCCTGGTATGGCGCTGCGGCCTGACATAGATAAAGGCGCAGGGGAGATTCCACAGGATGCCCATGCTTCCCCAGGAAGCGGTCATCGTGTTTGCGATCCCGTCTTTCTCTGCTGTGATCAGCATCCATCGTTTGCCAATCAGATCAAAGAGATTGTGCTGCAGTGTTTCCGGCTGAATGGTCTTCATCGTATCCTCCTCGTTTCAGTATATGATTCGCTGCTTTCATTATACCGCACGAAAAGAGAAAGAAAAAGAACGGATGTGGCAAAATCAGTCAGTGTTTCGGCAAAACTGACGAGATTATGAGGATTTTGTGAAAACGCTTGCAAAATGACGTGGCTGGGATAAAATGTATTCAGACAACAGTGATGAAGGGAGTGTGGTCAAGATGAATCAGAACAGAAAATGCATTCAGCTGCACGCTCAGGGACCGGTGGAAGACACCGGAGTTTCATCATGCTTATACCGGATGTAGGCGTTTGCTTACGTCCGCTTTTTTTACCTTGAAATGATGGATGCGAAGGAGGAGATTATCATGGATCAGGGTTACAGTCAGGTTTTCTGGGATGCATGCGCAAGCGGTGATTTTGCGGCGGTCTGTGCAGAGATCAAGAAAGGCTGCGACATCAATTATCAAAACGGAGACGGCCGTACGGCGCTGATGCGCGCCGCAAAGCGGGATTATAAGGACATCGTCCGCGTGCTGCTTGACAATGGAGCCGACGTCAATCAGGTAGACAATAAAGGAAAGACCGCCATCATGGGCGCGGCCAAGAAGGGGAACAAGACCATCCTGAAGAAGCTGATCGAGGCTGGCGCAGACGTCAACGCGAAAGACGACCGCGGCCGTACGGCGCTGATGCGTGCGTCATTCCTGGGACAGGAGCGCTGCGTGGAAGTGCTGCTCGATGCTGGCGCAGACATCAATGCGCAGGATGAAGCAGGACGCACCGCGCTGATGGAGGCGTGCGTCGCATTCAAAAAGGGCGTCATCCGGATCCTGCTGGAGCGCGGAGCGGATGTGAACCTGTTCGACAACAACGGCTGCACGGCGCTGATGCGGGCAGCGTATGGCGGATATGCCAGCCTGGTCGAAGAGCTGCTGGCCAATGGCGCAGACAAAGACATGACGGATAAAGAAGGCAATAAGGCCGTGCACTATGTGCGTGAGCACTGTCTCGCACAGCTGAAGCCGATACTGAAATAGGGGGATGGAATGACATGAGAGACTATTTATCACATGAGGTCCGCAATGTTGCGGTCATGGGGCATAGCGGCAGCGGAAAGACGGCCGTGCTCGAAGCCATGCTCTATTTCACCAAGGCGAGCGATCGTTTCGGGAAGACGAGCGAAGGAAGCTCGCTGATCGACTACGACAGTGAGGAGATCCGCCGGGGCATCTCGGTATATACCTCGCTGGTTCCGATCGAATGGAAAGAATGCAAGATCAATTTTATCGATACGCCGGGCTATCTGGACTTTGCCGGTGAAGCAGAGGCAGGATTGGCTGCCGCGGACAATGCGCTGATCGTCGTCAACGCGAGAGACGTCATCCAGTCAGGCACCAAGATCGCATGGGAACGCGCTTCAGCGCGCAAGCTGCCGACGATCTTCTTCATCAATAAGCTCGATGAGGAACACACTTCGTTTGAACAGGCATATGAGCAGCTGCGTGAGACGTTTGGCAAAAGCGTGATCCCCTTTGAAGTACCGATCGTGGAAAATGGCGAGATCATCGGAAGCGTCAATGTGCTCAGAGATAAAGCATGGTATTATAAAGGACCTCTGGCTGATCCTGACAAGGCGCAGCCGGTTCCTGATGATATGGTCGACGCAGTCAATGGCTATAAGGATCAGATCGCAGAAGCGGTCGCCATGGGCGATGATGAGCTGATGGAGAAATTCTTCAGCGGAGAGAGCTTTACCGAGGCCGAGCTGACCCGCGGCGTGCGTCTGGGCGTGCGCAACGGTGAGATCCGTCCGGTATTCTCCGGAAGCGCTCTGCAGAGCATCGGCATCGAGCGATTGATGGACCTGATCATCAAATATTTCCCGGCATATGGCGAAAGCGGAAATTATGCCGCATATGATGAAAACGGCGAAGAGCTCCTGCTGGAGACCAATGAGAAGGAAAATCTCAGCGCGCAGGTGTTCAAGACGATCGTCGATCCATTTGTGGGACGCATCTCTTATGTGAAGGTGCTCTCTGGCGTGCTGGGCAGTGATTCGACCGTATACAACGCCAACAAGGAGAAGCTGGAGAAGATCTCGTCCGTATTCATCATCAAGGGCAAGCATCAGACGGCAGCCGGAAAGCTGTTTACCGGAGATATCGGCGCAGTGGTCAAGCTGCAGTATACGCAGACCAACGATACGCTGTGTGACAAGGCGCGCCCGGTAAAGGCTGAGCCGATCAGCTTTGATGAGCCGATGTATGCGCAGGCCGTATTCCCGAAATCGAAAAACGATGAGGATAAGCTGAGCAGCGCATTGCAGCGGATGGCGGAGGAAGATCAGACGCTGCATATCGTCAACAACAAAGAGACCCATCAGACCGTGATGTATGGCGTCGGCGATCAGCATATCGATGTCATCCTGGCCAAGCTGAAATCGAAATATAAGGTCGAGGTCTACCTGGAAGATCCGAAAGTGCCTTATCGTGAGACCATCCGTAAAAAGGCCATCGGTGAAGGCCGTCATAAGAAACAGTCCGGCGGTCATGGACAGTTCGGCCATGTCTTCGTGGAGTTCGAGCCGGATGAAAGCACTGAGGACATGATCTTTGAAGAAAAGGTATTCGGCGGTGCCGTGCCGCGCCAGTATTTCCCGGCGGTGGAGGCAGGCCTGCGCGAATGCTGTGAGCATGGTTATCTGGCCGGATATAAGATGGTGAAGCTGAAGGCTACGCTGCTGGATGGCAAGTACCACGATGTGGATTCCAGCGAGATGGCATTCAAGATGGCTGCGCGCCTCTCTTATAAAGACGCGATGGCCAAATGCAATCCGATCATGCTCGAGCCGATCATGAACGTGGAAGTGCGTGTGCCGGATGAATTTACCGGTACGATCATGGGTGACTTCAATAAGCGCCGCGGATCCATCATGGGAATGGATCTGGTTGACGGCTATCAGATCATCACGGCTCAGGCGCCGATGGCGGAAATGATGCGCTATCCGATCGACCTGCGTGCGATGACACAGGGCATGGGCAGCTATACGATGAGCTTTGAGCGCTATGACCCGGTACCGTCCAACATTGCGGATAAGATCATCGCTGCGGCGAAGAGCGAAGCAGAGGAATAAGAAAACAAGATGCTGCGGTGCACAGAGGACCCTTTGGTCATCCTGCGCATCGCAGCTTTTTTGCCTGTCTCGTCAGGATCGAGAAGAGGACAGGAGAAAAGGGCCGGGAGCTGCTCATTATGGCGGCGTCCCGACCCTTTTGCCTTATTCAGCTGGTCTGGTCACAGGCATCAGCGTGCCTGACGGTAAATGTTCTTCATGTCTTCTTCATCCAGCGCTTTGATCTTGCCGATGGTCCGGCTGTGATCGTAGCTGCATTTGCGTGCGAGAAGATCGATCTGCTCATCGCTCAGCGTGATGCCCAGTTCATGGATGCGCACGGGCATCCCGATCTCTCGAAACAGCGCTTCCATAGCGTCGATGCCGGCGTAAGCGCATGCTTCATCATCCGGCATGCGGATGTCGAAGAGGTTTCTGGCGAGGGCGGCAAAGCGGGCGGTGCCGGATGAGCAGACATAGCGTGCCCAGCTTGGCCACAGCGCGGCCAGTCCGGCGCCATGGGCGACATCGAACATGCCGCTGAGCTCATGTTCAAGCTGATGCGACGCCCAGTCGCCCAGCGTGCGGTCGCCGCACATGCCGTTATGTGCGGCCTCGCTTGCCCACATGATCTGTGCGCGTGAATCTAAGTCAGAGAGATCATGATGAAGGCGGCGTGTGTGGCGGATGACCGTGCGCATCAGCGCATAGGTCATCTCATCGATGAGCTCGCCTTGCGCTTCCCGGGTAAAGAAGCGTTCCAGCGCATGCATGAGGATATCGGTGCAGCCGCTCATCGTCTGTTCCATCGGCATGCTCAGCGTCAGCGCGGGATCCAGCAGGGCGAATCGGCAATAGCCATATGATGAGGAAAGCCCGCGCTTGAGCCATCCCTCTTCATTGGTGATGACGCTGGAATTGCTCATCTCGCTGCCGGCTGCGGCAGCTGTGGCGATGCAGCCGACCGGAAGCGCGCCCTTGACCTGTTTGCGCTTCATGTAATAATCCCAGATCTCGCCCTCGTTGCATGCGCCGTAGGCAATGGCCTTGGCCGAGTCGATGACGCTTCCGCCGCCGATGGCCAGGATGAAATCGATCTGTTTTTCCTTGACCAGGCTGATGCCCTCATGGACCAGGGACAGACGGGGGTTCGGACGTACGCCGCCCAATGTCTCATAAGGGATGCCGGCGTCCTGCAGCGCGCTGAGCATTCGGCTGAGCAGGCCTGAGCGGATGACGCTGCGGCGGCCGTAGTGGACGAGGATGCGGGAGGCGCCTGCTTCCTGGATCAGGCGCGGAGCCTGCAGATAACTGTCTTGCCCGAAGATCACCTGGGTCGGGGCATGATATTGAAAATGGATCATCGCCTCACAGCTCCTCTAGTTCGTTCATCCACAGGGCGAAGGAAGCGTCGCTGGGCATGCGCCAGTCGCCGCGGGGAGACAGGCAGACCGAACCGACCTTGACGCCGTCCGGCATGCAGTTGCGCTTGAACTGCTGCGTGAAGAAACGGCGGTAGAATGTCTTCAGCGTGCTGAGGATGAGCGATGGATCACGGTCGCTGAACGCGATCTTGGCCAGGGCGTAGATCTTGCGCGGAGCGAAATGATTGCGCAGCAGGTGATAGAGGAAGAAATCGTGGAGATCGTAAGAGCCGATGGTCTCTTCTGTTTTCTGTGCGATCACGCCTTCGCTGGTCGGCGGAAGCAGTTCCGGAGAGACCGGCGTATCACAGATATCCAGCAAGGTATCCGCCAGCGCCGTGTTTCCTTGTTCGCGCTGTTCCTGTGCGTAGCTTTCCACCATGTAGCGGACGAGCGTCTTCGGGATGGAGGCGTTGACGGCATACATCGACATATGATCGCCGTTGTATGTGCACCAGCCCAGCGCCAGCTCGCTGAGGTCGCCGGTGCCCAGGACGATCGCATCGTGTTGGTTGGCCAGGTCCATCAGGATCTGGGTGCGCTCCCGCGCCTGTGCGTTTTCATAGGTGATGTCATGGACGTTCGCATCGTGGCGGATGTCCTGGAAATGCTGGCTGACCGCATCATGGATCGGCACCTCCATGCTGGTGACGTGAAACAGGTCCATCAGCGAAGTGGAATTGGTGTGGGTGCGGGTCGTCGTGCCGAAGCCCGGCATCGTGACAGCGATGATGTTTTCCGGGGGCAGGCCGTTCATCCGGAACGCCTCGGCCGCGATGATGAGCGCCAGGGTGGAGTCTAATCCGCCGCTGATGCCCAGCACCAGGTGGCTGCAATGGATCTTGCGCAGGCGCTGAGCCAGTCCGGATGCCTGGATGGCGCGAATCTCATGACAGCGGCGGCTGCGGTCAGCGCTGTCTGCGGGAACGAAGGGATGCGAAGAGATCGAGCGGACCAGGTTCAGCGTACCCTGTGCAGGGGCGCTGCTGGAAATGCGCACGCGTACGGGATCGTTATGCAGAGGAGAACGCATGGCCGTGTTGAGCCGGATGCGGTCTTGTTCACAGCGTTCCAGATCGATCTCTCCATACAGGATCTCCGTTTCGTCATCGAATGTTGCTTCGCTGATCACGCTGCCGCATTCCGCGATGATCCGATGTCCGCTGAAGACCAGGTCGCTGGTGCTTTCGTCCTTGCCTGCGCTGCAATAGATGTAGCCGAAATTGCAGCGTGCGCTCTGTGCGCGCACCAGATCGCGCCGGTAGCGCTCTTTGCCGATGGTCTCATTGGATGCGGAGAGATTGACGATGACATTGGCGCCTGAGAGGGCATGCAGGGAGCTGGGCGGGATCGGCACCCAGAGGTCCTCGCACACATCGATGCCGATCACTGCGCCGCTGGTATCGTCCTGGATCAGCAGCCTGGAGGTGAACGGGATCGTCTTTCCGTTCAGCTCGATCGTCTCCTCGCTCAGTTCGAAGCTGTCGGAGAACCAGCGCTTTTCGTAAAATTCGTTGTAGTTGGGCAGATAAGATTTGACCTGGATGCCGATGATCTCATGATTGAAGATCACGGCCGCGCAGTTGTAGAGCCGTCCGTTTTGCCGCAGCGGGACGCCGACGACGCAGATCAGGTTTTCTCTGATCGATGTGCAAAGGGTCTGCAGCGCCTTTTCGCAGGCGTCGAGCAGCAGTGATTCAAAGAAGAGGTCGCCGCACGTATACCCGCAGATGCTCAGCTCGGGAAATGCGATCAGCTGTGTATCCGGCGCGCAGCTGTTCGCGATCCGTTCGATCTGCGCGGCATTGGCGCTGACATCGCCGATGCATAGCGGCATGAGGGCCGCAGCGACATGATAATAGCCATAATTTAACATGATGATCTCACCTTCCTGTCCATTAGTATAGCAGACTTTGCGGCAAAACACACCGCTGTTTTGCCTGGACGAAAAAAGGACACCGAAGTGTCCCTGATCGTTTTTATCCGTGCTCGGTCAGCAGGTTGAGGTTGTCGCTGTAGTCAGATTCGCTGGAGATCTGCTTGTCAGCTTCCTTGACATACTTCTTGACGAGCGTGCTTGACTTCATGACCGGCTGCAGCGTTCCCGCTCCGGCAACGCATCCTCCCGGGCATGCCATGCCTTCGAGCAGATAACCGTTGAGCCGTCCTGCCTTGGCCATCATCAGCATCGTCTTGCAGTTCTTGAGCCCTTCGGCAGCCTGGACCTTGACTTCCATGTCCGGATGATCCTTGAGGATCTGATTCTTGACGGCTTCTGCGACTCCTCCGCTGACTGCGAATCCGCGTCCGGATCCTGTTCCTTCCGTCAGCGGCTCACTGACGCTGATCTGTTCGAGGTTTACCCCTTTGGCCACGAACATGCCCATCACTTCTTCGAAGGTCAGGACGAAATCGACGTCGGAACGAATGCTTCGGCGGCTGGCTTCCAGCTTCTTGGCTGCGCACGGTCCGATGAATACGACCTTGGCGTTAGGCTTTTCCTTTTTGATCAGCCTTCCGGTCAATACCATCGGCGTCAGCGCCATGGAGATGTACGGCTTGAAATCCGGGAACAGCTTCTTTGCCATCACGGACCATGCCGGGCAGCAGGACGTTGCCATGAACGGCTGCTTTTCCGGAACCTTGTTCAGGAAGTCTTCTGCTTCTTCGATGGTGCACAGGTCAGCGCCGATGGCCACTTCGACCACGTCGGCGAAGCCGAGCTCTTTCAATGCGCTCTTGACCTTGTCCGGCGTTACGCTCGGGCCGAACTGTCCGACGAATGCCGGCGCGATGGCCGCGATGACCTCATGGCCGTCCTTGATCGCGTGGATCGTCTGGAAGATCTGGCCTTTGTCGACGATGGCGCCGAAAGGACAGTTGACCAGGCACATGCCGCAGGATACGCACTTGTCATAGTCGATCTCCGCGCAGCCGTCCTCGTCGGAATGGATCGCATCCATGCCGCAGCTTGCTGCGCAAGGGCGCTCCAGCTTGTTGATGGCGTGATACGGGCACGCCTCCATGCAGCGTCCGCACTTGATGCACTTGTCCTGATCGATCTGGCTTTTGCCGTTCACGATGTGGATGGCGTCCTTCGGGCAGACTTCCGTACACTGATGGGAAAGGCATCCCTGGCAGGTGTCTGTCACGACGATCTTCTTTTCCGGGCAGGCGTTGCATGCGAACTTGATGATGTTGATCAGCGGATCATCATAATATTTCTCGGCGATCGCGCTTTCTTCGATCCCATCGGACAGCGTGGACTGTTCCTCCATGCTGCGAAGCGGAAGGCCGATGCCCAGGCGCAGGCGCTCGCCGATGATGGCGCGCTCCAGAAAGATGCTGTTGCGGTAGCTCGCCTTGTGTCCGGGCAGGATCTTGTATGGGAGTTCCTCGATCTTCTTGGCATAGTCTCCCCCTTCGTATGCCAGTCTGGCGATTTCAGTGAAGACTTTTCTGCGGATGTCTGTCACTGAGTTATAGATTCCTCTCATTAAATTCACCTCAGCCCTATTATATCTGATTTTTTCTCATAAAAAAACCGCTTTTATCAAAAAAGAAAGGGATCTCGTATCCGGTTTCAATGGTTAAGTGTCCATATCATTTTTCGGATGCCTCATAGTCTGAAGCAGAGATGAGAAATCTCAGGAAAGGGAGGAATCAGAGATGAACTGTAACAGAAACAACTGCGGATGCGCATCCCGCGGACAGCATATCCGCATCAACCAGTGCACGAGCACCAGCATGAGCGGAGGGCCGTGCTGCTGCCGCCCGCAGCAGTGCTGCCAGTGCTGCAGAAGATGCTGCTGCAATCACGACTCTTCGTGCCAGCAGATCGATTATGGCTGCCTGCGCCGCGCTGAGCGTGATTTTGAACGCCGCGTGGCCAGATGCCTGGGCGTGAGCCCGTTTGCGGCAGATGAGGAGTACAACGAGGATAACGGCCGCTTCGGCCGCTACCGCAGCACATTCGGCGATAACGAAGACAAACAGTAGTCTGATGGCGCATGACCGGGCGTATGCATTTCCCGGTCTTTTTCTTGCACTTTTTGCGGCTATCCTCTACAATGTGTTGTCAGAGGTGAGAAGATGGAAGACATCACGACCATAGTGTGGGACTGGAACGGCACATTGCTGGACGATGTAGAGCTGTGCATGACGTCCATCAACCGCCTGCTGCAGGAGCATCACCTGCCGCAGCTGGACCATGAGCATTATCAGCGTGTGTTTCAGTTTCCCATCATCGAATATTACCGCAAGGCCGGATTTGATTTTGAACAAGAGTCATTTGAGTCGCTTGCGCATCGCTATATGCGGTATTATCAGCCGCGCAGCCTGAACTGCAGCCTGTATGCGCACGCGCAGGATGTGCTGCGCAGCTTTCAGGAAAAAGGCAAGCGGCAGGTGCTGCTGAGCGCTTCACGGCTGGATTATCTGCATGATCAGCTTTCGCGTTATCCGATCGCGCCCTTTTTCGAGGAGGTGTTGGGCATCCATGATGTCTATGCCCGCTCAAAGGAAAGCCTGGCGCAGCGCTTCATCGCGCACAGCGGGATCGATCCGCAGGGCGTCGTGTTCGCCGGGGACAGCGTGCATGATTATGAAGTGGCGAGCGCGGCGGGCTGCCGCTGCGTGCTGATCGCCAACGGACATGAGCACAAAGACAAGCTGAAGCAATGCGGCTGCCCGGTCGTGGATGACATCAGCGCGTTTGCTTCACTGTTCTGAGCGTTTCTGCCAGAAGGCGCGGATCAGCGTTTCCAGGCGCAGGTTGTCACGGACGCAGAGAGCATGGCGGTAATGCGGCGGAAACAGCGAGCGATAGAGCGGCGTGAGATAGCGGTCATCGATCAGGACGATGATGCCGCTGTCTTTTTTTGTGCGGATGACCCTGCCCATGGCCTGCAGCACTTTGTTCATGCCGGGAAACGTATAGGCGAAGTGATATCCGGGCTTGCCTTGCGCGTCGAAGTGCTCTTTCACAAAGTCGGATTCAGGGTTGATCATCGGCAGCCCGACGCCGATGATGATCGTGCCGATGAGCCGTTCGCCGCTGAAGTCGATGCCTTCGGCAAACATGCCGCCCAGCACGCAGAAATGCAGCTGCATCTCACCGAAGGTCTCGAACCGCTCCAAGAATGCCTGACGCTCTTGCGGCGTCATCGCCGCACCCTGCACATGCAGCGGGATGGCGGGATAATGTCTGCGGAACAGCTCGGCGCAAGTTTCCATGTAGCGGTAGCTGGGAAAGAAGACGATGTAGTTGCCGGGCTTGGGGATCACGCTGTGATAGATGGCGTTCACGATCTGCAAGGCACTGGCTGCGCGGTGCTGCCAGCGGGTGGAAATGCCTTCGTGGATGATCAGGGCATACTGATCCGTGCTGAAGATGGAGGGCAGGGCGATGCGCTTTGCCTTTTCCTGTTCGCCAAGCAGCGTGGCATAATACAGCGAGGGCGAGAGCGTCGCGCTGAAATAGACGGCGGCCTTGCCGCAGGAGAGGCGCTCCTGGATGCGGGCAGCCGGATTCAGGCAATACAGGCGGAGGTGGAAGCCGCGTGCGGCGTCATTCTCATACCAGGTGATGAAATCATCGTCAGACAGCTCGAAGATCCTGCGGCAGCTCACCAGGTGGAAGTAGATCTCCAGGATGGCGTCGCGATGCTCTTCCTGCGGATGGGTCTGCAGCCACAGGTCGCATTCGTCGATGAGCCGATTGAGCTGCAGGCTGAGGTCATCCATGGGCGCTTTGCGAGAGTGCAAGGCGCCTTCGCATTCATCGCTCAGCTGTTTCAAGGCGCGATCGAGCGGACGAAGCGCCGCGCGGAGCGCATCTGCGTCTGTCTTGATCAGCCTGCGCAGTTCGCAAAGCTCCTCTTGCCACAGGTCGGCGCTGTACATCTCGCGGGCGCGGTCCACCAGATTGTGCGCTTCATCGATCAGGAAGACATAGCTGCCCTTTTCTTCGAAGAACCGCCTGAGATAGACGGCTGGGTCAAAGACATAATTATAGTCGCAGACGATCAATGAGGCGTACAGGGAAGCGTCCAGCGAGAGCTCGAAGGGACAAAGCGACGCCTCTTCTCCATAGCGGGAAAAGGTGTCGGCGTCAAGCTCCTGGCACTCTGTGAGCAGGCGGTAAAGCACAGGGCGCACCCGCCCGTAATAGTTGTCCGCATACGGGCATTCATCGCAGCGTCTCTCCTCCATCGGACAGATCTTGTCTTTGGCCGTGAGGAAGACCGTCTTCAGGGAAAGATCCTGCGCATAGAACAGACGCATCGTGTCCCGGGCGACGGCAGCGGTCATGTTCTTCGCGCATAGATAGAAGATCTTCTCACATTTTCCTTCTCCCAGCGCCTTGAGGGCGGGAAACAAGGTCGAGATGGTCTTGCCGATGCCTGTGGGCGCCTGCACGATGAGGGAGGACGCATTGATGATCGTCTGATAGACCCAGGCCGCGAATTCCCGCTGGTGGTCCCGATAGCTGGGAAAGGGGAACTGCAGCGCCTTTGTGCTCGTTCTGGCGCTGATGTGCAGATCGCGGCGCAGGACGGCCCATCTGCGGTAGTTGTCCAACAGCTGGGCATAGAACGCATCCAGCTCGCTGCGGGACAGCGCGCGCTCAAAGTGTTTTTCCTGTCCGCTCTTGGCCTGGACATAGGTCACGCGGGTGACGATCTCTTCCTGCTCAGGGAGCTGAAGCAGACAGAAATGGGCATAGACATAGCACTGGGCAAAATGGACGAAGATGCTGTCGTCGATCTGTTCGACAGGCAGCAGGGTGGATTTGATCTCTTCCACCAGGATCTCTCCATCAGTGATCTCGATGCCGTCGGCACGCCCTTCGACGATGATCGTGATGTCGTCCAGCACGCTTTCATGGCGGAAGAACACTTCGCTTTGATAGTCCTTTCCTCGCTGGCCCTGCAGCATGCGGTGGATGCGGGCGCCCAGCTGTGCGCGCTGGGCGCTCATCCCCTGTGAAGTCAGGCTTCCTTGCAGATAGCTGGTCTCCACCAGCTCGTGGACCGAGATCCGGCATGTGTACATGAGCTCATCTCCTCGCGTTCTTCATTCAAGTGTAACATAATCTGCTTCATTATGTTATACTAAACCCGGTGAGAACATGAAGGAAATCATCATTGCGAAAAATGACGCCGGGCAGCGGGTCGACCGTTTTCTGATGAAGGCGTTTCCCGCCCTGCCCAGAAGCTATCTGTATAAGGCGGTGCGCAGCAAGAAGATCAAGGTGAACCGCAAGCGCTGTGAGATCGCTCAGCGGCTGCAGGAGGGAGATCATGTGCTGCTGTTCATCGATCCGCGGTTCCTGCAGGACGAGAAAAAGGAACATGACTTCCTGCAGGTGCCTGCCTCTCTCGATGTGGTCTATGAGGATGAGCATATCCTGGTGATCGACAAGCCGCAGGGACTGCGCTCACAGCGTGATGAACAAGGGCCGCAGGACTGCGCGGTCAGCCGCATCCTCCATTATCTGTATGTGCGCGGGGAATATGATCCTGATCAGGAGCAGAGCTTTGTCCCGGCGCTGTGCAACCGGCTCGACCGCAATACGAGAGGGCTGCTCATCGCTGGCAAGCACGCCCGTGCGCTGCGCGACATGAATGCCGCCATCCGCGCCCATGAGGTCCATAAATATTACCTGGCGTTATGCGAGGGCAGGGTCTCTCCGCCGGAAGGGACGATCACGCTGCGCCATCGCAAGGAAGGGATGAAGGCAGTGCTGAGCGAAGATGAGGGAAAGGACTGCGCGCTTTCTTACCGGCTGCTGCGTGCGGACGACGCCTGCTCGCTGGTGATGGTAGAGCTGCACAGCGGACGTTTCCATCAGATCCGGGCATCTTTTGCGCACATCCATCATCCGCTGATCGGCGATGTCAAATATGGCGCGCGCCGGCAGAGCGGGCATCAGGCCTTATGCGCCTTTCGTCTGTCGTTTTCCCTGGACCCGGCGAATTCGCTTTCTTATCTGAATACGCGTGTCATCGAGCTTCCCAAAGAGAAGCTGCCCAAGCAGATGCGCACGCTTTTGCAAGACAGGCATGGCTGAGCATGTCTGTTTTTTTATCGACAGCATGTGCGAAGCGATAGGCGTAACATCAGGGTGAGGTGAGGTCATGAAGATCATATGGATCATGCTGATGCTGATCAGCGCGTCCATCTCCGCGTCGCTGCGGGAATATGCGCCTTTGCAAGATGCCATGGTCGATCGTCAGGACGGGGTGACGATCACGCAGAAAGTCACTGCTCAGGATGACGGCACTTTGCGCATCCGGCTGCAGATCGATATGGAAGAGGAGATCGCCGCCTTGCAGGCAGAGGCCGGCAAGCACAGCCTGCAGGAGGTGCAGCCGGTCGATCCGATCGCGATAGGCCGGCGGGAAAGCGTGAATCGGCTGTCCAGCGGGCTGTGGCAGCTGCATATCCCGATGTGCGCGGGGGCGTATGTGGTCGAGGCGGATACTGTGCTGCAGGTGTCGAGCGCGCGCGATGAGGTCTGCTTTGATGTCAGCGCATGGATGAGCGGAGAGAAGACGCTGCCGGCACAAGCGGAATACTGCATCCGGCTGCAGGGAGATCCGGCCTATCGCTCTGAGTCAGGGCACATCTTTCAGATGCAGAGCCGGTTTGCCTATGTCATCTCGCTGCAAAAGGAGCTTCCGCTCGTGAAGCGGATGTATGTCAGCGCGCCGAAAGTGCGCATGGTGCAGTCATGAGCAGGGGAGCTTGGGCATAGAGTATCACTGAGGTCGATAACATGAAAAAGAAACTGCTGAGTGCGCTGCTGAGCGCGGTGATGGTGATGATGCCGTTGGGCGTTCATGCCGGAGAAAGCGAGACCATCAGCCAGGATGCGGCAGAGCTCGCCCCGAGCGCTCAGGCAGTATGCTTGATCGAAGCTTCCTCCGGCAGACAGCTGTATGCCCGTCAGGAAAACAAGCGCATGTATCCCGCGTCGATGACGAAGATGATGGGGCTGCTGCTCATCTATGAGGAACTGCATTCCGGCGCATTGAAGCTCAGCGATCAAGTCAGCGCCAGCGCAGAGGCAGCGGGCATGGGCGGCTCTCAGATCTACCTGAAAGAGGGCGAGACGATGAGCGTGGAGGATCTGCTCAAGAGCATCTGCATCGCTTCGGCCAATGATGCGATGGTCGCCATGGCAGAGCAGATCAGCGGCACGCAGGAAGCCTTCGTCGAGCGGATGAACGAAAAGGCGCAGGAGCTGAAGCTGAGCAACACGCATTTCACCAATGCCAGCGGCCTGCACGATCCGCAGCATTACAGCTGCGCGAGCGATATGGCGCGCATCGCGTCGGCGCTGCTGCAGGAAGGGGGCGAAGAGCTGCTGGCCATCACCGGGACATACGATGCGTATATCCGCGAGGACAGCGCGCAGAAGTTCTGGCTGGTCAATACCAACAAGCTCATCCGGCAGATGCAAGGGGCAGACGGCTTGAAGACCGGCTATACCGATCAGGCCGGCTCCTGCATTACGGCGACGGCATGCCGCAATTCGCTGCGGCTGATCGCTGTGGTGATGCATGAACCAGACAGCGCCACGCGCAATCAGGAGACGATCCAGCTGCTGGAGTATGGATTTTCCCGTTATGAACAAAAGCAGCTGTATGCGGCGGGCGATGAGGTGGATACGCTGACCATCGAAAAGGGCGATCCTTCCCGCGTGGGGCTGATCGCCAGAGAGGACGCCTATTTCATGTATGAGAAGGGAAAAGAGAGCAAGGTGAGCTCCACGAAGATCGAGCTGGTCAAGAAGGAGCTGCCTTATGATCCGAAAGACACCGTCGCCAGGGCGCATGTGAAGATGAGCGACGGCTATACGTTCACGGTCGATCTGGGCGTGAAGGAGGCGGTGCGGCCGATGAGCTTTTTGCAGCTGTGGATCCGCGCGCTGCGCGAAATGTTCGCTTAGGCGGACATTTTTTGTCATCTGGCGTCGAACGGTTTTGCTGGCGCATCCTGACAACTTTTGTCGCATTTTTCCCATGCCGCAAAGCGCTGTGGTAAAGTGGGGACGGAGGGATGAAATGAAACACCAGTATCAGGATGGGACGCTCTGCCTCTATTTTGAGGGAGAGCTCGACAACCTGAGCGTCATGAAGCTGAAAGAGCCCAGCATCCGCCTCATCGAGCAGTATCGTCCCCGGGTGCTGAAGCTGGACTTTGAGAAGGTGAGCTTCGTGGACAGCACCGGCATCGGCTATGTGCTGGCCCGTTATAAGCAGATGAAGAAGGCAGGCGGAGAGACGATCGTATGCAATTTGTCCCGGCTCAACAAGACGATCTTTGAGATGTCGGGCATTTTCCGGATCATCCGCTATGAAAGAAATGAGGGAAGACGATGAATGAGATGAAGCTCGTGTTCAAGAGCAAGCTGGTCAACGAAGTGTTCGCCCGCACCAGCGTGGTGGCCTTCCTCGCCCCGCTGCATTTGGGCATGGAAATGCTGATGGAGATCAAGACGATCGTGGCGGAAGCGGTCGTGAACGCCATGATCCACGGGTATGGCGGCGATGAAGACGGGGATATCTATCTGGAGGTCTGCTGTGATGAGGAAATCGTGATCCTCGACATTTACGATCAAGGCTGCGGCATCGAAGACATCGATCTGGCCATGCAGCCATTATATACGAGCAGAGAAGATCTGGAACGCAGCGGGATGGGATTTACGATCATGCAGAGCTTTGCGGATGTCTTTCACATCGAGTCTAGGCCGGGCGTAGGCACGAGCCTGCACATCGAGAAGAAGCTGCAGTGAATTTCAGCGAGCTGAGCAACGAAGAGCTGATCGAGGCAATTCAGCATGGCTCTGATGAAGCTAAGGATGTTTTTGTGGAGCGCAATCAGCCCCTTGTCTATGCCATGGCAAGGCGGTTTTCTTCCAGCCGTATCCCGTTTGAGGAGCTCGTCCAGATCGGCTGTGTCGGGCTGATGAAGGCGCTGAACCATTTTGACCTGAGCTATCATGTCAAGTTTTCGACTTATGCGGTGCCGATGATCCTGGGCGAGATGAAGCGCTTCTTCCGGGATGACGGCAGCATGCGCATCTCCCGCAGCATGAAGGAGAACTATCTGCAGATGCTGAAGATCCGCGATGAGCTGCAGCAGCGTCTGGGCCGGGAGGTGCATTATGAGGAGATCGCCGCAGAAGGCGGCTTCGACCTCTCTGAGGTCATCCTCGCCTTTGAGGCAAATCAGTTTACCTTGTCGTTCGATGAGGTCATCTATGAGAACGATGGCTCTCCCATCGTGCTGCAGGACAAGGTGGCCGATCCGCGCGCGCAGGATGTCGCCATGCATGTGTCGCTGATGCGGGAGGTGAAGCGGCTGCCGCAGCGGGATCAGCTGCTGCTGCACTATCGTTATGATCTGGGCATGAAGCAGGAGGATATCGCCGCCAGGCTGCAGATCTCACAGGTGCAGGTGTCCAGGCTGGAGCGGCGGATCCTCAAGGAGCTGAAAAATCGGCTCGTGAATGCATAGCCACGGCGGCAGACATCATGCTATAATGTACTGACTTAAGGAAAGAGGGATGTCTGTGAACTGCAAGATGCGGGTAAAGTATTTCTGGGAGAGCTTCATGAAGCTGCGCGGGGAACTGGAGCGCGCGCTGAAAGAAGAGGATGAGGCCGCGCTGGAGGAACTGCGCGGCGAGATCGACGGCATGCTGGAAAAAGTATGCGGATGCAAGGCGCTGATCGAACGCAACGCGGATGGCTTCTTCGAGTTTACGCTGGATACCGGTCCCAACAAGACGGTCCAGTATATCGCCGCGCTGATCCGGCAGAACGCTCCGCGCGCGCTCGTGGAGGACTGGATCATCAATGCCTGGCTGCCGCCTTTTACTTCCAAGGCAGCCAATGCGGCCGTGCGCATCAAGGACAAGGTGTATACCGGCGCGGATTTTACCGTGTTTTATGAGATCGATGAGGAAAACAAATGCCTGCATGCCCAGGTCTATTGTCCGGGATATCGGGATATCCTGGATGAAGAGCGCAAACGAGAGATGTCAGCATATATGCTGGAACTGTTTCTTGGCGAGCTGGAGCTGGAAGCACGCATCGCAAGCGTTGAGGCGGTCGATGAGCCGGCCGCGGACTGTGAGAATTTCTGCCTGCTGCCGAATTTTTATGAAGACGTCTGTGATATCATCATCGCGCATGACTGGCTGGAATATCATGATCCGACGAGCATCTACATGGTGTACAAGCTGAATGAGCAGCCGGTGCACGATACGCTGCGCAATGACATGAAGCTCATCATCACGACCAACGCGCTGCTGCAGGAAGAGGTGCTGCAGCGCAATTATGATTCTTGCAAGGATTTCAAGGACAAAGGCGGCGAATACGGCTATCTGTATTATGAAAACCCTTATGAGGATGAAAAGAACGCGCTGATCCGGCAGACGATGGAGAAGCGGCTGGATGAGCAGCTGCAGAAGCTGTCCATCGCGCACACCATCGGCGGGGCGATCGGGACGTTTTATTCCTATATCGATGTGGCCGTGTTTGATCCGGATGCCTTTGCGATCATCCTGGAGGATCTCAACACGAAGATCAGCTTCGCTCTGCATTATCAGCCATTCATGAGCGAATGACTGCAAGGCTGTGACGATGGTCATGGCTTTTTTTTCGATCCAAGCGCAAAAAAAGACCGGAAAGATTCCGATCTTTTCATGATCATCATTCAGTTTCCTGCTTGGCGGTGACCAGCTTCTTGCCGGAACAGAAGGCGATCATCAGTCCCAGCGCTACCAGCAGGATCGCGACGATCAGCTGCAGGCCGTCAGTGAGGAAGACAAAGCCGCCATTGACGAACAGCTTCATGCAGATGTTGTAGATGGAAAGGCCGAGCGAAGACATCGTGACGATGAGCATGGCGCACATCGGGAAATACAGCATGAAGCCTTTGCGGCCGGTCACTTTCAGGAATACCGAGAGGGCGATCAGCACCATCGCGGCAAGCAGCTGGTTGGCAGAGCCGAACAGCGGCCAGATGTTGTTGTAGCCGCCCAGGCTGAGCAGCCATCCGGCGAACAGCGTGATGAAGGTCGCCACATATTTGTTGGTGAGGAAGCGGATGAGCGGTGATCTCTCTTTGTTCTTGTCCGCTTCGAAGAATTCCTGGAAAGACATCTTGCCGATGCGTGCCACGGCGTCCAGGGAAGTGAGTGCCAGGGCGGAGACGAACATCGTCATGATGCACAGTCCCCATTCCTGCGGCAGGCCGAGCTGCGCGATCAGGCCGGTCACACCGACTGAAAACTGGGTGAACGGCGTTGCGCCTTCAGCCATTGCGCTCAGGTCTGCATTGAGGACGCCGCTGGCGCTCAGGGAGCTCAACGAGCCGACCACGACGATGACGAGCACCGCGAGCAGTGATTCCAGCAGCATGCTTCCGTATCCGACCTGCAGCATGTCTTTCTCATTGCGGATCTGCTTGCTGCTGGTCTCGCTGGAAACCAGTGAGTGGAACCCGCTGACCGCGCCGCAGGCGATCGTGACGAACAGCGTCGGGAACAAATAGCTGCCGCTCTCAGAGACAAAGCCAGTAAAGGCCGGCGTGGTGATGGTCGGGTTGCTGACGAAGACGCCGATCACGGCCGCGGCGATCATGCCGATGAACAAGAAAGTGGTCAGATAGTCACGCGGCTGTTTCAGCAGCCACATCGGTGTGATGGAGGCAAAGAAGATATAGACGAACACGATGTAGATCCATGCCTGTTTGCCCAAATAGACCGGAAAAGCGATGCCGGCCGCCAGCATGAGCAGGATGAGCGCGATGGCGATCACGGCCTGTTTCCATCCGCTGATCTTTGTCTTGCGCAAGAACAGGCCGAAAGCGATGGCCACGAACACATACAGGATTGAGATGCTTGCGGCAGACGCGTTGGGCTGCAGCGCCTCTCCGGACTCAGAAAAGCCATTGAAGGTGCCGGCGACCATGTCCGCGAACGCGGCGATGACCAGCAAGGTGAACAGCCAGCTGAACAGAAAGAACAGCTTCCTGCCGGTATGACCGATATGATCCTCGATGAGCTGTCCCATCGATTTGCCATGTGATTTTACCGATGCGTATAATGCGCCGAAATCTTGTACGGCACCGAAGAAGATGCCACCGATGATGATCCACAGGAATGCCGGCAGCCAGCCGAACATCATCGCCATGACCGGACCGGTGACCGGACCAGCGCCGGCGATGGATGAAAACTGATGCGCGAACACCTCCCATTTATTGCTGGGCACGTAATCGACTCCGTCTTCTTTTTCCACGGCCGGAGTGACGGCATTGGGATCGATGCCCCAGGTCTTGACGAGATAACGGCCATACAGCAGATATGCCGCGATCAGGATGACGCAGGCGATCCCCAATAACAGTAAACCATTCATAAACTTTCCTCCCTTTCTCTCAGCATCCAAAAAAGGGTCTTCGTCTTGGTGAGAAAAAATTCTGCGCCAAGACGAAAACCCTGTTTCCGCGGTACCACTCAGCTTGCATTGCTGCCGCTCATCCACATCATATCCAATGTGTCTTTCCATAACGCGGAAACTGCGGATCCCTTACTGACATGTGTATGTGTTCAGTTCACTGCTCACAGGCGATCGTCTTTCCCTTCCATGCTGCCGTTTCTCAGCTTATGCGGCTCTCTGTGAGCGGAGCGGGGAAATCCCTTCCTGATCGATGCATTTGAATGTTGAGTACGGAAACATTCTACAAAAAGGGAGAAAAGGTGTCAATGGATTTTGAAACATTTTCTGAAAAAGTTGTAAGTAAGCGTTTAAATTGAAAAACATTTCAAAAAAAAGCAGCGAACATTCATTCGCTGCTGAGGCTTTCGATCATGGTGCTCAATACCGCCGTGTTCAGTCCCCTTTCATCGGTGATGGAATACGAAATGCCATCCTTGACCCAGACTGCCACATTCCACAGATCATTGCTTCCTTTTACCTTGATGTCGGTGAAGGAACCGGCATCGATCGTTTCTTTCTGACTGTATTGCTGCGTGTTTCCGCTGATGTCCCCGCTGCGGGTGCTGGTGCGGTAATAGAGCTCATGCCCTTCTTCGTCATGATAGCGGATCTCCACCATGTTGCGGTCATAGACATAATAGCCCTGGACGCTGAATCCCTCGGGAAGGGCACCAGGCTGCTGGATGTCCCACTGTTCGCTCAGCAGGGCACGCGCGCTGTCCATGTCGTCCACTTCCGTGATCTCGCTGTTCGTTTCGGCAGTCGTGCCGATGCGTTCATTGTTTTCCTGAATCGTTTCGTTCACCGATCCTGCTTCCTGATTCATGCATCCGCAGAGGATGAACATTGCGCCCATCAGGCAGACAGTGCCGGGGATATTTCTCATACCGATCCCTCCCATTGACTGAACATACAATTTTATCTTATCAAAAAATTAAATCGAAAGCAAACGGCGCGGATCGTTTTGCTGCGCATAATCGCGGAAGCTGTCGCATAAAGTGGAAACAGGTGATGAAATGTTTGCGTGGCTGATTGAGCTATTGTCTCATATGTCTTATTTTACCGGATATATCCGTTCGCAGAGCTTTGCCCGCCCGTTGTCGCGGGAAGATGAGGAGCGCTGCCTTGCGGCGCTGCAGAAGGGAGACGCGTATGCGCGCGATCAGCTGATCGAGCACAATCTCAGGCTCGTGGCGCATATCGTGAAGAAGTATGACATCCGCAGGACCCAGACCGATGATCTGATCAGCATCGGGACGATCGGGCTGATCAAGGCCGTAGATACGTTTGCGCCGGAAAAGGGGAAGAAGCTGACGACCTATGCTTCCCGCTGCATCGAGAACGAGATCCTCATGTATCTGCGCAAGAACCGCAATTCCTTTTCGGATGTCTCGCTCAATGAGCCGATCGCCAATGAGAAGGATGGCAGCGAGATCACCCTGATGGACGCGATCGCCGCCCCTGAACAGCGAAGCGTCTGTGAGCAGATCGTGCTGGAGGAACGGCTGAAGCAGCTGCAGGCGTTTCTGCCGCTGCTGGATGAGCGGGAGCTGATGATCATCGAAAAGCGCTTCGGCCTGCATGGACGCAAGGAACAGACCCAGAAGGAGATCGCGCAGGAGCTCGGCATTTCCCGCTCTTATGTCTCGCGCATCGAAAAGCGCGCGTTTCTCAAGCTGTATCGTGCCTTCCGCCGCCAGGAGAAGAACGCGGTTTCCCGATAAACTGCTGTTTTCTGCGCAGGCGCATGCTATAATGTTCGGTGAACAGGTGATGCAAATGATATTGAAAGAATGGAAAGGAAAGCTTCCGCAGATCGCGGAGGATGCTTTCATCGCAGAGGATGCGGTGCTGATCGGCGATGTGCATGTCGCCTCCGGCGCCTCGATATGGTATGGCTGCATCCTGCGGGCAGACACGGGCCGCATCGTGATCGGGGAAGGAAGCAACGTGCAGGATGGGACGATCATGCACTGTGACAAAGGATATGATGTCGTGGTCGGCCGCGGCGTCACCATCGGCCATGGCGCGATCGTGCATGGCGCGCATCTGGAAGATCATGTGCTCATCGGCATGCGGGCCACTCTGCTCAACGGCGCTTATGTGGAAAGCGAGAGCATCGTGGGCGCCTGCGCGCTGGTCAGCGAGGACAAGCGGGTCGCCGCGCATCAGGTGGCGATCGGCGCGCCGTTTCATGTCAAGCCCATCCGCCCTGAGCAGATCGAGATGATCCGCTGGAATGCGGCGCACTATGCAGAGCTGGCCGAAACATACCGCGAGACAGAGAAAAAAGGCTGAATACCGCGGCTTCCTGCTTCATTCTGACATTTCTTTCTTCCGCGCGGGTATAGAAAAGGAGAAAGAGGAAACAATTCAGACAGTGAACTAGGAGGTCTGCAAGATGAAGAAGATGGCAATCCTTATGGCGGCAGCGCTGCTGTGCGCATGCAGCGCCAGCGTGAAGAAAGAGGCGGTCAGCGAAAACGGCGATGAAGAGATCAAGGTCGAGGTCGAGATGAACGGCGAAGATGTCGTCTCAGTATCCATCGATGAGACCGAGGGCGGGGTCTCCAAAAAGGAGCAGAAAGAGGAATACGGCCTCAAGCGCGCGAGCAGCATCGGCAAGGAATGGCATGAACAGATCGCTTTCCTGGAAGAGTATCTGGCGGAGCATGGCGCGCAGGACCTGCTGTATGATGAGCAGGGGAGGGCATTGAACGCCGATGTGCTCAGCGGATGCACCATCTCGATCCAGAAATATGTCGAGACATACCAGCAGGCGCTGGACAAGGAAAATTAAATCTTTCAAAAAGGCACATACTGACGTATAATTGATGTCGTTGGAGGACGATATGAAGCGGGCAGACAAAATTTGCATTCTTGTCATCATGATCAGCTGTGTGCTTTTTTATGTGCCGTTGTGGTTCGCCTATGACGCACAGGGGAACAGCGATGTGGTCGTCAGTGTCAGAGAAGAGGAAGTGCTCAGGGTGCCGCTGCAGGAAGATGGTGTCTATGCGGTGGATGGAAAGCTGGGCGAGGTGGAGATCGAAGTGAAGGATGGAAAGGTGCGGGTCGAAAAAGAGAATTCCCCGTATCATTACTGTTCGATCCAGGGGTATGTGAGCGATCCGGCTACCCCGATCATCTGCCTGCCCAATGAGGTGGTCGTGCAGATCGAGGGCGGCGGGGAAGGCGCCGTGGATACGCAGATCCAATGAGCGCGACACGCCGTCTGACCACCTTCACGATGCTCTGTGCGCTGGCCATCCTGTTTCATTATGTCGAATCGCTCATCGTGATCCCGCTGCCGGTGCCCGGATTCCGTCTGGGCCTGGCCAATATCATCGCGCTGATCACGCTGTATCTCTATGATGCGCGCGCCATGCTTGCCGTCAGCCTCATGCGGGTGCTGTTTGTCTCGCTGCTGCAGGGCACGCTGTTTGCGACATCGTTCTGGCTTTCGCTGAGCGGCGTCTTGCTCAGCTGTGCGGCGATGAGCATCGCCCGCCGATGCCGCTGCTTCAGCATCTACGGCGTCAGCGTGCTGGGCAGCGTGTTCCACTGCATCGGGCAGGTCATCGCCGTGAGCTGGATCTACCGGCAGTTCTTCATGCAGGCGCTGCTGCCGCTGCTGTGCGCGCTCGGCGTGCTCAGCGGCCTGTTGATCGGCGCGCTGGCCCACCAGGTCCTCAACCGTTTACAGAGAGAGAGGGAATAGAAGTGACGACGTTCATTTATCGGCCGAAAGGGGTCTGTTCCAGAGAGATGCGCTTTGACATCGATCACGATGTCATCCGCAAGGTGGATATCGTCGGGGGATGCCCAGGCAATCTGATGGGGATCTCCCGTATCCTCGAGGGAAAGCGCATCGATGAGGTGATCGCTTCATTTGAAGGCGTTCGCTGCGGCGCAAAGCCGACCAGCTGCCCGGATCAGATCGCGCATGCGCTGAAAGAATACGAGAAACAGCTGTAAGATACATCAAGAGCCTTCGGGTGGTCTGACCGCCCCGAAGGCTCTTTTTTACTGCTTCTCTTTTTTGGTCTTGCGGAATTTCTTCTTTTTCAGGCTTTCGCTGGATCTGTTCTTTTTCTTGCCATTTTCCGCGCGCTTCTTCTGTGCGGGCTCTTTTTCCGCTTTCTCTTCCCGGCTCACCCGGACGTTCTTGCCGCGGATCTTCGCCTTTTTCATCTTTTTGACGACCAGATCGATCTGCTCGGCAGCGATATCCACGCTCGTGCTGCGGTTATGGATATGCACCGCGCCGATGGCGTCGGCGTCGATCCCGGATGCCTCGATGATGGCGGCGACGACATGGCCGGTGCGGATGCCATCCTGTTTCCCCAGGCTCAGGCTGAGCGTGCGCATCCGTTCCTTCTGCCTGCGCTGCGTCTTGATGAGGGAGGAGGTGTCGAGGTCCTTCGGACGGTAATTCATCGCGATCAGCGTGCTGATCAGATTGAAGGGGGCGATGCCCTGCGCCATCAGCTCATAGGTGAGCGCGATGGTGTCATCATCGCTTCCTTTGCGGCATGCCTCGCTGATCTCATCGATGAACCGGCGGCGGCTGAATGCCTTCAGCTGTTCGCTGTCCGGGAACTGCTTTCTGCGGATGTCCGCCTTGGTGTAGGAGATGACGCGGCTGAGGTCCCTGCGCTGCGCAGGGTAGATGAGCGTCACGGCTTCTCCGCTCTTTCCGGCACGTCCGGTGCGTCCCACGCGGTGGATGTAATATTCATCATCCTGAGGGAGGTCGTAGTTGATGACCAGATCGACATCATCCACGTCGATGCCGCGCGCGGCGACATCTGTGGCGATCAGGATCGGGAAAGCGCCGCTGCGGAACTGGTTCATGACCTTGGTGCGCGTCTCCTGCTTGATGTCTCCATGCAGGCAGGAGCTCTGATAGCCGGCCTTGCCCAGCGTCTCGCTGAGCTCATCCACCATCTTCTTCGTGTTGCAGAAGATCATGCATAAAGAGGGGCGGTACATTTCCAGCAGCACTTCGAGCGCCAGATCCTTCTGTCCTTTTGGGACTTCATAATAAGACTGGGCGATCGTATCGATGGTGCGCTGCGTGGAGGAGATCTCTACTTTGACGGGATCGTCCTGAAATTCCTGCGTGATCTTCAGGATCGCTTCCGGCCAGGTCGCGGAAAACAGGATGGTCTGATGATGCCGGTCTTCCGGGACGGACTTCAGGATGGTCTCGATGTCTTCCTTGAACCCCATGTTCAGCATCTCGTCGGCTTCGTCTAAGATCATCATGTTCAGCTCGCTCAGCCGCAAAGTGCGCCGGCGCAGGTGGTCCATGATCCTGCCCGGGGTGCCGACGACGATGGCGCTTCCCTTTTTCAGCTGCTGGATCTGATAGTCGATCGGTTCTCCGCCGTAGACCGGCGTGACGCGGATGCCTTCTTTATATTTGGCAAACTTGCGCAGTTCGCTGCTCACCTGCAAGACGAGCTCGCGGGTGGGGCAGAGGATCAGCGTGCCGGGATGGCGCTGCAGCGGCTGTGCGGTCTCGATGGCCGGGATGCCGAACGCGGCGGTCTTTCCGGTGCCGGTATTTGATTTGCCCAGGACATCTCTGCCCTGAAGGATGATCGGAATCGCTTTTTCCTGTATTTCGGTTGCCGTTTCAAATCCCATGTCGCGCACGGCGCGGACGATGCGGGAACTGATGGGCAGTTCACTGAATTTGATCATATTTCCCTCATTTCTGTTCTTGATAACTGCTCAAGCATACCATGCGCGTCCGCATTCGTCAACCGCAGAAAATGCGCCAGGACATGATGGCGGGCAAGAGCAGGAAGAACAGGGCGAGGGCGAGATAGCGGATCTGCCGGGTCTGGATCAGCAGGGAGATCTCCGTCACGGCCATGCCCAAAGAGAGGAAGCCGAACAGAAAGTCAGAAAGCGGGAAGGAAAGCCCGTTGATGCTCGCCGTGCCCAGGGTCTGATCGATGAACCACTCGGCCAGCTTGCAAATGACGCCGATCGCAGACAGGGCGATGAACGAGAGATAGCCCGCGTTTCGCTCAAGCAGCTGTCTGCGCGGTTCTTGCCGGGAATGATCGCTTCGCGCTTTGTTCAGCACTTCTTCTTTTTCCATGGACGCATCCTCCTTTGTCAAGTTTTCTTTACAACTTTATCATAGCATGTGCGGGCGGCCGTCAAGAAAAAAGATGTCCTCGCGGGGACATCAGGAGACCTGGTGGAATTGATCTGGAAACGTGCTCTTCAGGAAGGCGTTGAAGCTTTCGGCGTCTCCCTGAGAGAAGCCTTGTTCACTGACGATGTAAGCGCTGTTGGAAAAGGTGTATAAGTACCAGCAGCCCTCTGCTACATAGACAGCTTTGATGCGGTTATACGGGCATTCGGCCATATCGCCGCCTGTGCGCACGCTCAGGTAATGATCATAAAACGCATACTGTCTCTGACTGCCGGCGTAGCGCGCCTTCATGCGCTTTTCGTTCATCTTCGGCGTGCGGATGCCCATGCTGAGGATGAGCGCGCCGGCCAGGACGATCACGGCGCTGATGAGCATGTCGCTGCCTGCGCGCAGGTCCATGATGAGCATGACCGCGCCGATGACCGCGATGAGCGCACCGCAGATGATGCTCAGCCAGATCGATTTGTTCTGAATGTGATGAAAGTGGAACGCGTTCCATTGGGCGATCAGCGCTTCATCCAGCACGCTCGTGCAGGAAAAGCGGGAAATGCCCGGATTTGCGGATTCATTGTTGTTCATGGTGATCCCTCCGGACTCATTCTATCACAAAGTCTGGCTTTTATGGTATCATTTCAGTATGTGATGCTTACAGCGCTGTAAGGGTGCGGCGGCATTTGAGAGAATCAGGTATAATGAAACAGGTGATGAAGATGAAGAAGATCATAATCGTGGAAGATGATGAACGGCTGCGGGAAGAGCTGAAGATCCTGCTGGAAAACAACGGCTATGAAGCGCGCATCCTGCGCACGTTCGATCATGCGGCAGACGCGCTGATCGAGATGGACGCGGATCTGGTGCTCTTAGACATCATGATCCCGGGCATCAACGGCCAGCAGGTGCTCAAGCAGCTGCGCGCGAAGAGCGATGTGCCGGTCATCATGGTGACATCCAAGAACAATGAGGTGGATGAGGTGCTGTCGATGAGCTATGGGGCAGATGACTATATCACGAAGCCCTATAACCCGACGCTGCTGCTTCTGCATATCGAGGCGCTGTTCAAGCGGATGAACCGTCAGCATACGGAAGAGGTCTACCGCGGCGTCAAGGTGAACGTGCTGCGCAGCACGCTGGAAAAAGGCGGGAAGGAGCTGCTGCTGTCAAAGAATGAGATGGCCATATTCCATTTCCTGCTGCAGCATAAGGGCTGCATCGTCAGCCGGGATGATCTGATGGATTATCTGTGGGACACCAACAAGTTCATCGATGACAACACGCTGACCGTGAACATCACCCGGCTGCGCCGCAAGCTGGAGGAGATCGGCCTCGTCGATGTGATCGAGACGCGCCGCGGACAGGGGTATCTGCTCGTATGAAGCTGAGCACATACGCGCTCGATCATCTCGTCAGCATCCTGATCTATCTGTTGTTCCTGATCTGCCTGGAGCTCTTCCTGCTGATCTTTGATGTGCATGTGTCGATCATGATCGCGTCGTTCGTGCTGGTGATGCTGTTTGGCGGCGCGCTGCTGGCCTATGAATATCAGCGGCGGTCCGGGTATTACCGCCGGCTGTTCGCGGCGCTGGATCAGCTGGATCAGAAATATCTCGTGCATGAGCTGACTTCCTCGCCCTCGTTCCTGGAAGGAAAGCTGCTGGAGGAGATCCTGTATGAGACCGATAAGTCGATGAGCGAGCACATCCTTCAGTATCAGGATGCGCTGGAGGACTTCAAGGATTATATCGAGATGTGGGTGCATGAGGTAAAGCTGCCGATCGCGGCAGGGCAGCTGATCCTGCACAATAATCCCGGAGAGATGAACAAGAAGCTGCGCGAGCAGTTCGGCCGGATCGAAAACGATGTGGAGCAGGTGCTGTATTACATGCGCAGCGAAAATACGGAAAAGGATTATCTGATTAAGCGCTGCTCGCTGGATGAGCTGGTGCAGCATGTCATCCGGCGCAACAAGGACAGCCTGCTGTACAGGCGCATCCGCATCGAGTTTGAGGAAAGCGGCGCCATGGTGTTCACCGACAGCAAATGGATCGAATTCATCATCAATCAGATCATGAGCAATGCGATCAAATATTGTCCGGAGCAGGGCGGATGCATCCGGATCGAGACGAAGGAGATAGGGCATGAGGCGCGCCTGATCATCTCGGACAACGGCATCGGCATCCCGGCATCAGATCTTGGGCGTGTCTTTGAGAAGTCGTTCACCGGCCAGAACGGCCGCGTATCCAAGACGAGCACCGGGATGGGCCTGTATCTGTGTGACAAGCTGTGCCGGCGGCTGGGACATGCCATCGCGATCGATTCAGCGCCGGGAGAGGGCACCAGCGTGTGCATCACGTTTGCGGCAGATGATTATTATCAGGTCGTGCATGAAGAGGAGAGAGGTGAGCAGGATGAGTGAGATCCTCAGGGTGGAAAACATCGAAAAGTATTATGGCAACCGCTTCAGCCTCACCAAGGCGGTCGACCGGATGTCGCTGCGGGTGGAAAAAGGGGAGTTCGTCGCGATCATGGGTGCCAGCGGGTCAGGCAAGACGACGCTGCTGAACTGCATCGCCACGATCGATCGGGTGAGCAGCGGCCGCATCTATGTAGATGGCCGCGACATCACCCGCCTGCGCGGAAACGCCCTGGTGCGGTTTCGCCGCGACAGCATCGGCTTTGTCTTTCAGGAGTTCAACCTGCTGGATACGATGACCGCTTATGAGAACATCGCGCTGGCGCTGCAGATCCAGAAGGTGAAAGAAAAAGAGATCCGTGCGCGCATCGCGCATGTCGCCAATCTGCTGGGCATCGAAAGCATCATGGACAAATATCCGTATCAGCTTTCCGGCGGGCAGAAGCAGCGTGTGGCCTGCGCGCGCGCCGTCGTCACGCGGCCAAGCCTCATCCTGGCGGATGAGCCGACCGGGGCGCTGGACTCTCGCAATTCGCGCATGCTCCTGGAATGTCTGGGAGAGATGAACAGCGCGCTGTCCTCCACCATCCTGATGGTGACGCACGACGCGTTCAGTGCCAGCTATGCTTCCCGGGTGATCTTCATCAAGGACGGCAGCGTGTTCCATGAGATCTTCCGCGGGGATGATGCCCGCCGTGCGTTCTTCAGCCGGATCATCGATGTCGTGACCCTGCTGGGAGGCGATGTGAGTGATGTTATTTAAGCTGTCGCTGCGCAATCTCTCTCACAGCATCCGGGACTATGCGGTCTATTTCATCACGCTGATCCTGGGCGTCATGGTGTTCTACCTGTTCAATGCGCTGGATTCGCAGTCCGTGCTGGCCATGGTGGGGTCCTCCTCTTATGAGATCATCCATCAGATGATGGCCTTTCTGTATCTGATGAGCTTTTTCGTCGCCTTCATCATGGGCTTTCTGGTCATCTATGCCAGCCGTTTCCTCATCCGCCGGCGCAAGCGGGAGTTTTCCATCTATCTGCTGCTGGGGATGAGCAAGAAGAAGATCTCGCGGATGCTGCTGTGCGAGACGCTGCTCATCGGCCTGCTCTCGCTGGTGATCGGCTTGCTGCTGGGCATCGCGATGTCGCAGCTCATGTCCATCATCGTCGCTCGCATGTTTGAAGCAGACATGAGCGCTTATGTCTTCAGTGTCTCTCCGTTTGCGCTGCAGCTGACCATCTTCTGCTTCGGCTTCATGTATTTCATGGTGATCTTGTTTCACATGTTCACGATCCGCAGCTCCTCGCTCAACGCGATGCTTCGCTCACAGGACAAGAGCGAGACGACCCGGCCAAAGAATTTGTGGCTGTGCCTGATCGTCTTTCTCATCGGCGCGGTCATGCTCGGCTATGCATATTATAGGGTGAGCGTCGATGTCGCCGGGCTGGAGGTCGTCACGCTGATGCGGATGATCGTCTATGGCATCATCGCCACGTTTCTCTTGTTCTGGTCGCTGTCCGGCTTTGTGCTGCGGATCGCCATGTGGCGGCGCAGCTTTTACTACCGCGGGCTGAACAGCTTCACGCTGCGGGAATTTTATACGCGGATCAACACGACGGTCAGCGCCATGTCGATCATCTGCATCCTGCTGTTCTTCACGATCTGCATCTTCGCCAGCGCGATGAGCCTCAACAGCACGTTCCGCGATGATCTGGAGCGCCGTGTCCCCAGGGATGTGCAGGTCATCAGCAGGGAAAGCGAGGAAGAGGTCAGCGCCCTGCTCAGCGGCGCCGGCTTCGATCTGAGCGGTCTTCGCGCGGTGGATGAGGGACCCACTTATGAGGCGCAGGAGCTGACCTTGTCCGATACGCTGGGCGGCAGGCTGGAGGAGACGATGTCTCAGTGGTATGCCATGATCAATTTCGATGCGACAGAGACGATCATGGAGCAGTCCGATTACAACCGCGTCGCAAAGATCTACGGCGATGAGCAGATCTCGCTGGCTGCGGATGAGTATGCCGTCTCTTGTTCGATGGACATCTGGAAAGAGATCCGCACAGAGGCGCTGGCGATGCAGACGCAGATCGAAGTCAACGGCCGAAAGCTGAAGCCGGCGGTGCAGCAGTGTCTGGATGGACAGCTGGAGATGAACGGCATGGTCATCAACCTGGGCATCATCATCGTGCCGGACGGGCTGATGCGCGAGGATCAGGTCGCCTCGAACTGGCTGTTCGCCGACTATCGGGCCGCTGACGCGGAAAGCCGCAGCGAGATCGAAGCGAGCCTGCAGGAAGCCAGCACGCGCTGTCCGGCGGCGATGACGGTCAATCTGCGCTCGGTCATCTATTCGGACAATACCGGCCTTGGGGTGATGATCACCTTCATCGGGCTGTACATCTCGATCGTGTTCCTCATCTGCTCGGCCGCGATCCTGGCGCTCAAGCAGCTTGCCTCCTGCAGCGACAGCAGACCGCGCTATGCGCTCTTGCGCAGCCTGGGCGTCAGCGAACGGGAGATCAGCCGCTCGCTGTTCGTGCAGACGCTGCTGTTCTTTGGCGCGCCGCTTGCGCTGGCCTGCTTTCATTCGCTGTTCGGGCTGCCGTTCTGCAGCAAGCTGCTGCTGTCCTTTGGCGGCGGAGATATGTCAGGCGCCTTGCTACCGACAGGGCTTCTGCTCATCGTGGTCTATGGCGGGTATTTCCTGGTGACATACCTGTGCAGCCGCAGCATGATCCGCGAACAGCGTGTGCATCAGGAGTGAGTATTGCAATTTATGCGGAATTTCGTTAAAATCATATTTAGGGTCTGCATGCGAGGTGGTAGGAGATGGCAGGAGAGTATCTTTCACAGCTGATACAGCTTGAAGAAGCGCTGAATGAGAACAGCGGCGCGTTCAGCGATGCCATCAGCGAACAGCTGGCACAGACGGTGAATGACATGAAGGGGCAGCAGATCAGCGTAGAGGAATATCTGCGCGTCATGCAGCTGTTCTTTCGCAAATATGAGCGGGAGCATAATCGTGACGGCCAGCATTACTGCGCCATCCGCATGCTGCAGCTTCAGCATGCCTTGAAAAAAAAGCGCCGTCATTATGCGCTGGTGGAGGGGGACAGGATCCCTGAGCAGTATGCGGCGTATATTTATGATAAGTCGCAGTTTTACCGCCAGACGTTCACGCTGCTGCAGCAGCGGCTGCTGCTGCTGACGCTGATCTTGTTCGTCATCTTGTTCTTGCTGCTGCATTTCCTGCTTTCGCAGACAAACAGCGTGGCGCTGGTGGAGGCGGTCATCATCTCGCTCCTCATCTTTCTGTATTCCTTTATCCGGATGCCTAAGCTGTATATGCTCAGTCAGCTGGAAGCGGCCGGCCGCAACGTGGAAAATGTGCTGCTGGAATTTGATTATCCGATCGTATCGGGACACTGATCTGGGCAGATTCAGTGCCCTTCTTTTTTTATTGTCGTAGAATAGAGCGAAGGAGGGGTGAAATGAGCACCAGTTTAGTGCTTCAGCCAGGAAGGATCGGCATCAGTGTCAACAAGATGCAGGGATATCTCAATCTCATGCAGCAGCGGGGCATGATCCAGACCAGACTGGTGGAAGACGGCGTATATGGCGCGAACATGAGCCGTGCGGTGCGTGAGGCGCAGACCTATTGCGGGCTGACGCCGGATGGCATCATCGGCGAGCTGACCTGGGATGCGATCATGAATGAGATCGTGAAGATGGACATCGTGACCAACATTCCGGTCGCCGTGCGCGGGTATGCGCTGAGAAGCGGAGAGATCAGCCTGGGCGTGTATATGATGCAGAAGTATCTCAGCGAGATCGCGCAGAGCAATCCTTGTCTGCGCCCGATTCCCATCGACGGCAACTATGGCACGCGGACGGTGCAGGCCGTGGAGCAGTTCCAGTATCTGTTCGACCTCGCTATCGACGGGGTCATCGGCACGCTGACCTGGGATGCCATCGTCAATGAGCGCAACCGGCTGATCCGGGAGGCAGGCGTACCGATGCCGCATCAGCAGTAAGACACAAAGCGGGGGATCATCTGGCGCAAGGCGCAAGGCCGTGCGGGAATCCGGGGGATTCCCTTTTCTTTTTCGCCATGCTGTGGTAACATTTTAATCACTGTGGAGGGATGCAAATGAAAAAACATCTGCCTTATGTGCTGATCGCCGCTGCCGCGCTGGCGCTGGATCAGATCAGCAAATATCTCATCGAGGCCTTCATTCCCCTGGGCGGGACGATCCCGATCATCGATGGCTTCTTCGATCTGACTTACGTACGCAATACCGGGGCTGCCTGGAGCCTGTTCGCGGGCAGCGGCATGACGTTTTTCTATGTGATCACGGCTGTGGCGCTGGCGGCGCTCGTGCTGTTTTACCGGCATACCTCACCGCGGGATGTGCTGACACGCTGCGGGCTGGCGCTGATGATCTCCGGCGCGCTGGGCAATCTGATCGATCGGATCTGTTTTCAGTATGTCCGCGACTTTCTGCATTTCAATTTCTTCGGCTATGATTTTCCGGTGTTCAACATCGCGGACAGCGTGCTGTGCATCGGCGTGTTTTTGATCATCGTCGCATTCGTGCTGGAAGAGCGCAGAGGAGGGAGAGCATGATCATCGAATTTGACGTGGAGCGCGCGCAGGAAGGGATGAGGCTGGACCGCTGTGTGAGCGAGAACAGCGCGATCAGCCGTTCGCGCGTGCAGGAGCTGATCGCCCAGGGCAAGGTGATCGTCAACGGCGCGGGGGCCAAGAGCAGCCTGCGTCTGGCTGAAGGAGATCATATCCGGATCGATCATGATGAGCCTGCCGCATTGGATGTCGAGGCGCAGGACATCCCGCTGGACATCCGCTATGAGGATGAGGATGTCATCGTCATCAACAAGCCCCGCGGCATGGTCGTGCATCCGGCCGCCGGCAATCAGCGGGATACGCTCGTCAACGCGCTGCTGTATCACTGCCGCGACCTTTCCGGCATCAATGGCGTGCTTCGCCCTGGCATCGTCCATCGGATCGATAAGGACACCACCGGGCTCATCATCGTGGCCAAAAATGATGCCGCGCATCTCGATCTGTCGCAGCAGCTTCAGCGCAAGAGCGTGTCGCGGCTGTATTATGCGCTGGTCCATGGCGACTTCGCGCATGATCATGGCACGATCGACGCGCCGATCGGCCGGGATGAGAAAGACCGGCAGAAGATGGCCGTCACCGAGAAGAACAGCCGCGACGCCCGCACGCATTTTCGGGTGATCGAGCGTTTCCGCGGCTTTACGCTGGTGGAGTGCCGGCTGGAGACCGGCCGTACGCATCAGATCCGTGTGCATATGCGTTATATCGGGCATCCGGTCGCCGGAGATGAAAAGTATGGATACCGCAAGACGCTGAAGACCGGCGGACAGCTGCTTCATGCGCATCAGCTGGAATTCATCCACCCGCGGACAAAGGAAAAGGTCGTCGTGGAAGCGCCGCTGCCGGATGACTTTGCGGCCGTGCTCAAGACGCTGCGTGAGGAAAGGGATGCAGGATAGATGGATTATCTGAATCTGGATGTCGCTTTGGCGCAGCTGCTGGCATATTTCGTGAGCGAGAAAGGGTATACGATCGTCTCGGTGCAGCAGGACCGCGATGACCTCTGGCTCATCCAGCCGAAGAACCGCAGCTTCCCCATCCTGCGCCTGTGCAGGGAAAGCAGGGAGGAGCTGCAAAGCAAGCAGAGCTATCTGCGTCAGGTGAACCGGGTGATCTGCGATCTCATCCATCGGGAGAGCAAGGTCATCGTCGTCAATGTGGATCAGCGCGCGGAGAGCTTCGAGGATGAGGAGATCCGGCAGGTCGCTTTGCTCAGGAACGATGATCTCGCGTTCGCGCGGGCCTTTCCCGATGCGCGCGGACAGCTGCATGAGGTGAGCGACGCGCGGGCGGAACTGGCGAGGCTGAGCCGCCGCATGGAGGAGACGCACCGCCGGCCGCATGTGTGGCGCACCCTCGCCGCCTTGTTTCCCCGCAAGACGCTGGCGCTGTTCGTCTTGGTGATCGCGCTTTCGCTGGCTTTCCAGCACACGGGCGTTTCTGCCGGCTTCAGCCGCGATGCCATACTGGACGCGCATGCGCTCTGGCGGCTGTTCAGCTGCTCATTCGCCCTGGAGACGCCGTGGGCCCTGGTGCAGCTGCCTGCGCTGTTCATGGTGTCGCTCAGCGCGGAGAACCTGCTCCCGCGCGGCTTTGCGGCTTCGCTGCTCAGCGGCGCGTATGCCGGCGGGATCTGTCTGCTGCTCGGCGGGGCAGAGTCGGCGGCAGCCATGCCGACCGCGCTGATCGCTGCTTTTCTGGGCGCAGTGCTCTGTGAGCTCTGCCTGACCCATTTCTGGCGCTTCCCGCTGATGCGCACGCATGCCGCGCGGCTGTGTCTGTGGGGCATCATCGCCATGATGGTTCCGGGCGCAGAATTGGCGGCGTTTGCCGGCGGTGCGGGCGCAGGCGCGCTCTGCAGCTGGATCTGCCATCTGCGCGAACGCCGCGATCCGCGCTTTGTCCATACGCTTGCCGCATCGCTGCTGCTTGGGGCCGGGATGTTCGTGATCGCATGGTTTTGATTTACAGCGCACGCGGAATGGATATAATAAAAGGTGACGAAAGAGAGGAAGCACGATGAAAAGATTGAATGTGTTGAGCTGGGATGATTATTTCATGGGCCTGGCGCATCTGAGCGCGCTGCGCTCCAAGGATCCTTCCACGCAGGTCGGCGCCTGCATCGTCTCATCAGAGCGAAAGGTCGTCGGCATCGGGTATAATGGGTTCCCGATCGGCTGCGACGATGACGAATTTCCATGGGGGCGCGAGGGATCGTTTCTGGACACGAAATATCCGTTTGTCGTCCATGCGGAGCTCAATGCCATCCTGAACAGCACCCAGGATCTGCATGGCTGCAGCATCTATGTCTCGCTGTTTCCCTGCAACGAATGCGCGAAGGCCATCATCCAGAGCGGGATCCGCCGCATCGTGTATGAAAGCGATAAGTATGCAGATACCGACGGGGTCATCGCCAGCAAGAAGATGCTGCAGGCGGCCGGGGTCGAACTGGTGCAGCTGCCTTATCAGATCACGCTCAGCGTCGAAAAAAAATAAATGTACTCTGTATGTGCGCAGAGTACATTTATTTTAGCGCCTTCGCGGTATTGGCGAAGTGCAGCTTGGCCACATGGGCGAGCGCTTCCTGACCATGGGCCTGCACGAATTGGCGGATCGCCTGATCGACGGCCGCGCCGGCGCCCTTGGGAAAGGTGAACGCATAGCGCTGCGCCATCTGGTCGCACGCTTTCAGGAAGGCATAGCGCGCGATGACGCTGGCAGCCGCGACGGCGGGGTAGCGGCTTTCCGCCTTGGTCTCAAAGTGGATGCCGCGGATGATCTGCGGCTGATCGCGGAGATAGCGGTAATAGCTTTTTTCCTGCACGAACTGATCGATGATGATCGAGCCGGGCAGGCCGCCGGCCTTGCGCTGCAGGTGCACGTAAGCCTGATTGTGCAGCTTGCATTTGATCGCGACCATATTGTCGTGTTCATGGACCCGGTTGTAGGTGTCGTCGTCGAGGATGAGCACGCTGTATCTCAGCGCGGCGGTCAGCTTCGGTGCGCAGGCGCGGATGGCGTCATCGCTGAGCAGCTTGCTGTCGGTCACGCCCAGCTGCTGAAGCAGAGGCAGGTCTTCTGCCGTGACCAGGGCCGCGCAGACGACCATCGGCCCGAAATAGTCGCCGGTGCCGACTTCATCGCTTCCGGCCTGCGGAAAGCCCGCTGCTGCCTTGGGCCGTGCCTGGGCAAACGGCGCCGCATACAGATCGGCGCCTTCGCCCTGGAAGACGACCTTCCCGCTTTCATAAGCGGTAATGACACAGTCGCTGAGCCGGTATTGATAACGGGCATAGGGCGGGGTCTTGCGTTTTTCGCATCCCTGCAGCTGCTTTTCCAGCGCGCTGATCTGCTGCGGGGACATCGTTATGGTATGTACTGACATCAAATCACCGTCCGTATTCTACCACAGGCAAGGCGTCAAGTACAGCCGCCGTGGTGAAATGCGCCCATATCTGTGGTAGAATAAAGGAACGAAGAGAGGTAAGCAAATGGAAATGAACTGGATTCCTTTTTTTGATGTGATATTGATCGTCTGTCTGCTCCTGTGCCTTGTCCGCTCATGGCAGCGCGGCTTTCTGCTGCAGCTGGTCGATCTGTTCTCCTGGCTGGTCGCGGCCGTGCTGGCATGGTGGATGAGCGATGTGATGGCAGACCTGATGCCGCTCATTCAGGTGGACGTTTCCGATGTGGATATGCTCAACGGGTTTTTCAGCTCGCGGATCAGCGCGGTCGCCTGGTTCGTGATCATCCTGTTGATCATCCGCCTGTTTACTTGGATATTGCATCCATTTGCCAAGGCGCTCAACCATGTCCCGGTCGTCGGCTGGTTCAACCATCTGCTCGGGGCCGTGCTCGGGGCAGTCAAGGCATTCATCGTGACCTATGTCCTGCTGATGATCCTGTATCTGCCCCTGATCCCGCAGGGCGCGCAGATCGTCCAGCGATCCATCCTGCGCTTTTACGAACCGCTGTGTGACGCGGTCTTCACGCAGGGCGCTCAGCTCATTGACGGGCTGAAGCTGGCCGATGAGCTGCAGGGTCTGGATGAGAGCAGCGATGCGCTGAAGGAAGAGCTGGAAGAATGGATCAGGGAAAACGGAGAGGAGGACGCGGTTTCAGCGTGGCTGGAATCGCAGCAGCAATGAACGAAAACTATGAATCGGTGGAGTTTTCCGCCGTCAAACGACAGATCGCGCAGCGGTGCGCATTTGACGCGGGCAGAGCGCTGCTCATGGCGCAGATGCCCCGTTTTGACACGTTATGGATCCGCCGGGAATTGCGCCGCTGCGCGCAGGCTTCGGCGCTGCTGCGGGTGCATCTGCAGTTCCCTGATGAGGATATCCTCGATATCTCTGCTCATCTGCAGCGGGCGGATAAGGGCATGACGCTGCGTCCGGGCGAGCTGTATGCCATCGTTCGCTTCATCCGCACCTGTGCGCGGGTGCGGAAGTTCCTCGGGCATTGCGATGAGGAGATGGAGGAGCTGCGCGAACTGCGCGATGCGCTGATCGATGAGCATCGCCTGGAAAAAGAAGTCGCGCGGTGCATCTCGCAGGATGGCGATGTGTTTGATCATGCCAGCGCGCAGCTGGCCTCCCTGCGTCAGCGCCGCGGCGAGCTGAGCGCGATGATCAGCGAAGAGGCAAGGCGGTTCATCTCAGCGCATAAGGACATCCTCATGGATACGATCACCGCGATCAGAGGCGGGCGCACTTGTGTGCTGGTGAAGGTCAGCGAGAAGAACAGCACTAAGGGGATCGTTCATGGCGAGAGCGCCAGCGGACAGGCGGTCTACCTGGAGCCGGGCGCGCTCGTTTCGCTCAATAACCGGCTGCAGGCATTGGAAAGCGAGGAGCAGCAGGAAGTCGAGCGCATCCTGAGCGGGCTCAGCGCAAAGGTCAGGGAAGAAGCGGACGAGCTGAGCGCCAACCTGGATACGATGACGCTATTGGATGTCATCTTTGCCAAGGCCGCGTGGTGCAATGCCAACGATGGATGTGTGGCTTCGCTGAATACCCAGGATGCGCACCTGCTGTTGAAGGAAGCGCGTCATCCGCTCATCCCGGCGGCATCGGTCGTCGCCAATACGTATGAGATGCGGGAGCCGCGCCGCCGGCTGCTCATCAGCGGATCGAACACGGGCGGAAAGACGGTCACGCTCAAGACCATCGCGCTGTTCGTCATATTGACGCATGCCGGCTTCCCGGTATTGTGCGAGCGCGCGATCGTCCCCTTCTATCAGCGCATCCTGCTGGATGTCGGCGACCAGCAGTCCATCCAGGAATCGCTGTCGACGTTCTCGAGCCACCTTTCCCGCCTGGCGAGGATCTGCGAGCTTGCGGACGCACGCTCCTTCATCATCCTCGATGAGCTGGGCAGCGGAACAGACCCGGCGGAAGGAGAATGTCTGGCGATCGCCATTCTGGAGGAGCTTGGCCGCCGGCACAGCACGCTCGTCGCTTCCACGCATTTTGCGCGCGTGAAGACTTACGCGGCGGCATGCGACGATATGATGGTCTCTTGCGTCGCTTTCGACATGGAGACGATGACGCCGACTTATCATTATCTGGAAGGGGTCAGCGGACAGTCCAACGCCTTTGCCATCGCCCGCCGCTATCATCTCAGCGCGGCGATCGTGGACCGCGCGCAGCAGCTGAAGCAGGAAGGGCAGAGCGAGGAAGCATCGGTGATGGAGCGGCTGGAACGGCAGCTGCAGCAGGTGAACGAGGAGAAGGAACGCCTGCATGCCCGTCTGGATGAGGTGCAGCAGCTGCGCAGGGATCTGCTCCGCGAGCAGGAAAAGCTTCGCCGCCGCAGCGAGGATGCCGTACAGAAGGCCTATGAGCAGGCGCGCGAATCTTATGAGGAGCGCATGCAGCAGGCTGAGCAGATCATTCGGGAGCTGCGGGACATGAAAGCGGATCATAAGCCGCATGAGGTATCCCAGAAGCTGCATCAGCTGCGGGAGATGCAGCCGGATCAGCGCGATCCCGAAGCCACATCTCCTGTGGACGAGGAGATCAAGGTCGGCGATTATGTGCGTCTGAGGCGCCTAAATTACCATGGCGAGGTCATCTCGCTGAGCAAGAACAAGGCGGTCGTGCTGGCCAACGGCATGAAGATGAACGTCAAGTGCGATGAGCTGGAAAAGATGCAGCCGCCGGAAAAGAAAAAGGAAGGAAAGGGCTATCGCAAGCCGTCGTCTTCCTCGTTCCCGCTGGAGTGCAATGTCATCGGCATGCATGTGGATGAAGCGCTGGCCGTGGTGGACAAATATCTGGATAACGCGCTGCTGAACAAGGCGTCCAGCGTGCGGATCATCCACGGCATGGGGACAGGCGCGCTGCGCAAGGCGGTGCACGCCTACCTGAAGCGGAATGTGAACGTGGAAAGCTTCCGCATGGGAGCGCAGGGCGAAGGCGGTCTGGGCGCGACGGTGGTCGAGCTGAAGCAGAAGGGGAAGAAGCATGGCTAACATGGAAAAGATCGCCGACAAGCTGGCCATCCTGCCGGCGCTGCCGGGCTGTTATCTGATGAAGAATGTCCGAGGAGACATCATCTATGTCGGCAAGGCGAAGGTGCTCAAGAACCGGGTGAGACAGTATTTTGTCGGCGCACATGATCTGAAGACGACCCGTCTGGTCGCCAACATCGATGATTTCGAATACATCGTGACCGGGAGCGAGAAGGAAGCGCTGCTGCTTGAGATCAACCTGATCAAGAAGCATACGCCGCCCTTCAACATCATGTTCATGGATGACAAGACGTATCCTTATCTGAAGCTGACGCGGGAAAAGGCGCCCAGGCTGGAGGTCGTGCGCAACACGAAGGATAAGAAAGCCACGTATTTCGGCCCTTATCCGGATTCGGGAGCGGCGTATGATACGATGAAGCTCGTCAACCGCATGTATCCGCTGCGCAAATGCCGCCATCTGCCGAAAAAGGAATGTCTGTATTATCATATCGGGCAGTGTCTGGGTCCTTGCATACGGGAAGTGAGCGAGGAGGAATATGCGAAGATGCGCAGCGACATCCAGAAATTCCTGCGCGGCGATGTGAAAGAGACGATCGAGGAGCTGAAGCGCCAGATGCAGGAGGCGAGCGAAAAGCTGCAGTTTGAGCGGGCGCAGGAGATCCATGAGATGATCCTGTCCATCCAGCACATCATCGACCGCCAGCAGATCGATTTCAGCGATCATCTGGATCGCGATGTGTTCGGCTATTATGTCGACAAAGGATATATCTCCATCCAGGGCTTCTTCATGCGCGGCGGAAAGCTGCTGGAACGCACGCTGTCTGTGACGCCGCTGTATGAAGAGGAGATGGACGCCTTCATCTCGTTCATCGTGCAGTATTATGAGCATAACCCGCTGCCCAATGAGATCCTGCTGCCGAAGACATATGATGTCGGCGCGCTCGTCGAGCTGTATGGCAGCAAGATCGTCCAGCCGCAGCGCGGAAGCAAGGCAAAGCTGGTGGAGATGGTGCTGCGCAACGCAAAGAACGCCCATGAGCAGAAATTTACGCTGGTGGAGCGCAAGGAGCAGGAGCGCGAGGTGGCCATGGCGCAGCTTTCCCGCATCTTCGGCAAGGAGATCCATCGCATCGAGATCTTCGATAACTCACATCTGGCCGGTACGTTCAATGTCAGCGGCATGGTCGTGTTCATGGACGGCGAGCCATACAAGCAGGGCTATCGCCTGTATCGGCTGCAGGAATACCGCTCGGATATGGACAGCATGCGTGAGGCGCTCTACCGCCGCTATTTCCGGCTGTTGAAGGAAAACGGCAGGATGCCTGATCTGCTGGTCGTCGACGGCGGCTTGCAGCAGGTGGAGGCTGCCTGCGAGATCCGGGAGATGCTCGATATCGATTTGACCATCTGCGGCCTGGTGAAGGATGAGCATCACAACACTTCTGATCTGATGGACGATCAGGGCAAGATCATCCCGATCGAAAAGGAAGGGGCGCTGTTCTTTCTGTTGACGCGCATGCAGGATGAGGTGCACCGCTTTGCGATCAGCTATCACCGGCGGCTGCGCAAGAAGGCGATGACCCGCTCTATCCTCGATGAGGTGGAAGGGCTGGGCGAGGTGCGCAAGAAGGCCATCTGGAAACGGTTCGGCTCGCTGAAGAACCTGAAGGCAGCCAGCGTGGAAGAAATCAGCGAGGTCGTTCCGGAAAAAGTCGCTGAAAACATCTATCATCTTCTTCATCATCTGGACCAGATCAAAGATGATGCATAGAATAGGGTGTGAGTGATGGAGGGATCTTACGTACAGCATACTGACACCGCGGGAACGCGAGGTATATGAACTGCTGATCCGCAATTGCTCCACCCGCGAGATCGCCGGAAAGCTGGGCATCTCGGACAAGACCGTCCGCAATCACATTTCCAATGTGATGCTGAAGCTGGGCGTCAAGGGACGAGCGCAGGCAGTCGTCGAGCTGCTGCGCATGGAGGAGCTGGATCTGGAACAGGATGACTGATGTCCTGTTCTTTTTTTTGCACGTGGATTTTAGTATAATGACTGGGAAAAGAGGGATGCGCATGAAAATTCTGATCTGTGAGGCGCTCGGACACAGCTATGGGGAGCTCCGCGCGCTCGACGCGTGCAGCCTGGCGCTGGAACAGGGAAAGCTGCATGTGCTGCTTGGACCGAGCGGCTGCGGCAAGAGCACATTGCTGGAAGTGATCGCCGGCCTGCAGCCATGTACGCAGGGAAGGATCATCCTGCGGGGCGAGGAGATCAGCCAGCAGCCGCCGCAGCAGCGCCGGCTGTCGATGGTCTTTCAGACCCCGGCCTGCTTCCCGCATATGAGCGTGCTGGAAAACATCCTGTTTGCCAGCCCGACACAGGATGCGCATGCGAGGAGGAAGGCGCAGGAGATCGCCGGCATGCTGAAGATCGGGCACTTGCTCGAGCGCAGCGCGGCCAATCTCTCCGGCGGGGAAAAGCAGCGGACGGCCATCGCCCGGGCGCTCATGAAGGAGGCGGATCTGATCTTGATGGACGAGCCGTTCAGCGCGCTCGACGCACCGCTGGCCAAGGCGCTGGGGGAAGAGCTGCGCCGTCTGCAGCGCAGCCTTTCGCTGAGCGTGCTCTATGTGACGCATGATCAGCAGGAAGCCATGCGTTTAGCGGATGAGATGTTCCTCATGCAGGAGGGGAAGATCATCCAAGGCGGCGTGCCGGAGCAGGTATACGCTGATCCGGACAATTTGTTCGCCGCCGGCTTTCTGGCCAGCGGCATGAATGTGATCCCTGCTTCGGTGAAGGACGGTCAGCTCTGCTTCGCCCAGGTACAGATGCCTGTTCCCTTTGCGCTGCCGCAGGGCGAAGTGGTGATGGCGGTGCGCGGGGAGAACATCCGGATCCAGCATGAGGGCTGGCCAGGCGCGCAGATCATGGACTGCCGCCGCAGCGGCGCGCTGCATCACATTGATGTGATCTGGCGCGGCATCCCGCTGCATGTGCTCTCCCTTGCCGCGCCATGCGGGGAAAGCATCTGCTTCGACCTGCCTGACTGTCTGTTTTTCGACCCGCATACGAAAAGGCGGATACGGGAATGAATTTGGCATCCGCAAAAAGTATGCTATAATATGTAATCAAAAAGAGGTGAAGTGTATGATCTTGAAACGCCTGAGCTTCATTGCAGGTCTGCTGGCGGTCTTCGCAGTCTGCTTTTACTGGATGAACCAGTCGTATGATCCCTTGGCCCGCTATCCCTATGCGGATGAGGCAGACCGTGAGATCCTGCTGAAGTATCTGGATCAGGAAGACATCAATTATCTGATCTCGCAGCAGATCCGCCCTGAGGAAATCATGCCGTTCATCGAACAGGAGAACTTTGAGATCGCCAATACCCGCTGGTATGCGCTGGCCATGAAGACGCAGGAGGACGATGCGGCCTACATCATCAACTTCATCAATGAATATAAGAGCAGGCTCGACTACAGCACGCTGGAGACGGTGCTGACGCATTATTCATACAATGACCTGATCCGCTATTTTGAGAGCAGTGATGATTATGATGAGGATTCGCAGCTGATCAGCGATCCTTCTTATGCGTACCTGGTGCTTCAGGATCACCAGACGGTATTCAACTATGAGCCTGCATCGCTTACGCTGCTGCAGCATGTGCCGGTCGTTTCGACGAGCGGACAGTCCAAAGGGTTCTACCTTTGTGAGAATGCCGTGGAAGCGCTGAGCAGGCTGCTGTCGGATGCGACGGAGATCAACGGCGAAGAAGGCGGAGGGCTGCGGGTAGCGCAGGCATACACGTCCTTCGAGGCACAGGTCTCGCGGTATGAGACGGCGCAGGAAGATTATGGCGACGCTGTTTCATGGTACAGTGATGTGCCGGGGGAAAGCGAGTTCCAGCTGGGGTATACCGTGCGCTTCGAGCTGGATGACGAGTGGGAAAAGAACGTGGAGGAAAAGCGCAGCGGCGAGCGTTTTGATTATGCGGATGCAGAGTCTGCGCTGACGGATCTGCAGCGGCAGCAGATCTCCTGGCTGCGGGAAAACGCCTATCGTTATGGATTCGTCATCCGCTATGAAGAAGGAAAAGAGCATCTGACCGGAAAGGCATGGCAGCCATTTACGCTTCGCTATGTCGGAGAAGAATATGCGAGGACCATGCATGACAATGATCTGTGCATGGAAGAGATGACATTCAATAAAGAATGAAGACCGTTACGGCGGTCTTTTTCTTTGGGCGCCTGCATAGGCTGAACCAGAGGTGTTGATATGATCCGACGTCTGAACAAGAGCTGTCTGACCCGCGCAGGGATGTTTGCGCTCATGGCCGTGCTCACCTGTCTGCTGTTGTTCCAGCTGATCCCATCTTTCCATCCCAGTGAGATCGTCGTGCAGCAGGAGGGGGAGAGCAGTTATACCCAGGTATATCTGAAAGAGGAAGAGGGGCTGATCGTTCCGCTTTCCATCGAGACCGGAGAGGCGAAAGACAGCGCTGAGCGGATCCAATTCATGAGCGGCGTCCTTGCCGGAAAGCAGCCGATCGAGGGATTTCAGGCATTTTATGCAGGGGAAGAGATCCTGAATACGGTCAGCATCCAGGATGGGATCGCCACGCTGGATTTCCATGCCGCATTCTCTGACTACGATGAACGCGATGAACTGCGCCTGCTGGAGGCAATCGTATGGGGCGTCACACAGTTTGAAGATGTGGACGGCGTCATCCTGCAGGTGGAGGGCCAGCAGCTCACGGAAATGCCTAAGCGCCATACCCCGTTGAACATGCCGCTGACCCGGGAGATCGGTATCAATCAGTTTGAGAGCTCTGCCAGTGCTCTGCATGATTCTAAGGCGGTGCTCGTTTATGGCACGAAGAAGATCGACGGCGCGACTTATCTGATCCCGCGCAGCCGCAGGGTGGGACAGGAGGATACCGAGACCCTCCAGGATCAGGTGCAGGCGGTCATCGCCAGCCTCTCTCTCAGCTCGACGCTGGATTCGTCCATGGAAGAGAACGACGCGGCTTATCTGGGCATGGAGGAAGATGTGCTGCTGCTTCGCGTGGGAGCAGGGATATATGGCAGCGACCGCACGCTGAAGCAGGATGAGGTCAACGAGCTGGTGCTTTCTTTGTGCGCGCTGGATGAAGTGAGCGGCATCTGCCTGCTTCAGGAAGAGGATGGGGTCATGAGCCGCGACGCCGATGTGCTCAGGGCCGACCAGCTGATCTACAACATTGTCACTTTCTGATCCGGTTTGGCTTTCTTGCCTGCCTGCTTTCTGGTAAAATGGTATCAGTAAGGCTGGTGATGACATGAAGGTGGTTGTGGTAAGCGATTCACACGGACGCGATGATCTGCTTTATGACCTGCAGGAGCAGTATCCAAATGCCGATGCATTCCTGCACTGCGGAGATGTGGAGGCGCCGCAGGAGAATTTTCCGGGCTATCTCATCGTACAAGGAAATAATGACTATTATTATGACCTTCCCGCTCACCGTGTGCTTCCGCTTGGCGGGCACAGGGTGCTGCTGATCCACTCGCATCAGTTTTCCTACCGCAAGCGTGATCAGCAGATGATCGAATTTGCGAAGGAACGGGGATGCGACGTTGTCTGTTACGGGCATACGCATGTGGCGGACAACCGCATGAAGGACGGGGTCTTGCTGCTGAATCCTGGCTCGCTCCGTTACAGCAGGGACGGCAGAGCGCCGAGCTATGCACTGCTCACGCTGACGCCGGAACAGGTCAGCGCACAAATCGTGTTTTTGGAGGAGCCGGAATCGGAAAAACGGCATTTCTGGTTCTGAACAGCGCATGGTAGGCCATGTTCAGCTTTTTTCATGAAGGGCTTGAAATCATCTGGTGATTCTGCTATTATAATCCGGTTTTAAACAGTTTCGAGAGCGTAAAAATGTCCCAGACCCTTTATTTAAAGGCTCTGGGACCGTTTTTTGTCCGATCGTGAATGTTGCATGTGTTCCTTATCGTTTGATATTTTTTCCCAGGGTCGATTTCAGATACCACTCTCGATCCAAATTCATCGGATAGACCGTCATCATCGCTTCTAGCGCTTTCGAATTGGTATACAGTGCTTTGTATACCACATCATCGATATTTGTTACGTTCATGTTCTTCAGCGTTTCTGTAATTTGGTGTGTCGTCAGGTGCAGACCAGCCTTGTTCAGCTGTACCTCAAGCAGCCTGTAGATCATCAGGGATGCATAGCAGATCATGAAATGCGCGATCAAATGTTCTCGTGTCCGATGTCGTGCCGGTCTTGCTTCAAAATCACTCTTAAGCAGACGAAAGCACTCTTCGATCTTGTTGCGCTCTTCGCTGATCCTCAATATCTCTGTTGCCTTATCGTTCAGATTAGTGGCTACCGCATAGAATCCATCATACTTTTCTTCTTTGCGGATCCGATCCTCATCCAGTTCGTACTTGTCTTTTGTTTGTCCCTTCTTTTTGATGAACCTTGTGACATCGTTTGGTCCTTTCTTGTATTTTTCGGGATCCAGATTTTCTAATAGCTTCTTGGCTCTCTGGATCTGTCCGTTGCGGATCGACCGCTGATATTCCATCATCTTTCTGGAGAACGTGATGATCAGCTTCTGTTCCAGATGGCCTTTGGCCCTGACCATTTTTTTCTTTCCGTTTTTCAAGATCTTTTCTTCATAATGCTCCATCTCCAGGTCTCGCGAAGCATCTATGATCTTATAAACGCGATCCTCATATAAACGCTTATTCGAATTTTTATCAAACTCCTGCATCGTTTTCAAGGAAACAGGAGAATCATTGGATAGAAGTCGGTAATCGCAATCGTTGAATACTGATTCTTTCAATGTGTCCGGCAGTTTCTTTATAGACTGTGTGATGACGAAGGCCCTGCCGCCCATAGAATTGAATTTGCGGATATTGTAGGAGCCAAGGCCTGCATCGGCACAATAAATGAATTGTTTTCCTTTAAGCATGCGTATCAGCTTGTCTTCCAGCGGGAGGGCAGTGGTCTGCTCGTTTTCGTTCCCGCTGGTCAGACACATGGAGAGAGGAATGCCATCACGATCCATGAACAGGCCCATCTCGATGATCGGATTAGGTTTGTGATCCTTACAAACGCCATATTTGCGCAAGCCGCGGATGATCTCACCGGTTTCCTCATCTATATAGTCCTCGTCTTCCTGTTCGATCTCGAAATAATAGTTCGTACAGTCATAGAAACAGGTCGATGTATTCCTTTTGACGATCTTGTTACTGGCATCAAAGAGGAAAGCGATAAATTCGTCATAATGCTCGCTCAGGATGTCCATGGCGCGCATGACATGTTGGTAATCGAAGGAAGGATCTTCAAAATAATTATGCAGATGGAGAACGGTCTGAAGCTTGGAGCGCGGTTCGATGAGACGATCCAGGATCAGGATACGGCAGACGGTGGGAAAATCAAAAGATATCCGGTATTCGGAAGAGGTCTTCATAAGAAAAGAAGAGAGGTTGAGATCCTGGTAGATCCTGTTGGGGATGAGATAGCCGATATTTTTGGCAGAGCTCAGGGAGAAGGAAGAATCAGAGGCATCAAGCTTTTTTTGCAGATTGATGGTAAGCTGGATGCGAGTGATGTCCTTTTCTTCGTTGAGATGGCGAACATATTCTTTAGCATAAGCGAGAGGATCAGGATGATCCTTGAGGAGCTGGGAATGTTTGCCGATCTTGGCGATGTTCTTAGAAGTAACCTTTTTTCCATTACGGACACCGATCTGAACGTAATAGGTAGGATCGCTGAGGCGTTTATCAAAATAGAGTTTCATAAGAGATCACCTAAAAGAATTATAGCAGAAACGCGCAACACAAGCAACACATGCAACATAAAGTTTTATAACTTGACAATGCAAAAGAAAGAAAAAGCCCGATAAAATCAGGCTTTGTGTGATCTTGAGGGGTAGATCAGAAAATCAAAACTATTTAAAACCCGTGCTGAATCCTGGCTCGCTCCGTTACAGCAGGGACGGCAGAGCGCCGAGCTATGCACTGCTCACGCTGACGCCGGAACAGGTCAGCGCACAAATCGTGTTTTTGGAGGAGCCGGAATCGGAAAAACGGCATTTCTGGTTCTGAACAGCGCATGGTAGGCCATGTTCAGCTTTTTTCATGAAGGGCTTGAAATCATCTGGTGATTCTGCTATTATAATGAGGCAGTTACCGATGTCTACGTAGCTCAGCTGGATAGAGCATGCGCCTTCTAAGCGCACGGTCAGGGGTTCGAGTCCCTTCGTGGACGCCATATAAGAGAGAAAGCCTTGAAATAGAGGCTTTTTTTCATGGTTGAATGATCAGTGGTATAAATTATTGATGCTTTCAGAATGACCGTCTTGTGAAAATTGTCTTGGAGTATTAAAGCAACTTGAAAGACAATATCCAAATGTAAGGATTCAAATGGTCTCAACAAAAGATTCTCGTATGAAACGAAAACATAATGATAATTATCGGGAAGGATTTAGGAACAAATGGAAAAAGCAGATTCATATTTAGAAATGAAAGAATTAATATATGATTGCATGAATGCTCAAGAACCAGATAAAAATCCTATTTCATACGGCAGTCATTTTTCAAACAATTACACTATTTTGCTCTTTGACTATGAGGAGCATGAACTGATGCAGGCATTTATCGCTTGTGGATTATTCGAACTAGAGCATCACGATCTTGAAGAACGAATCGAGGGACAAATGACATATTGGATCTATCAATACGAGCATTTCGGAAAGTTCAAGGATATCATTCCCGATTGTGATGTGATGGAAGCAGATATCGCCAAGATCAAAAGCATGATGCGATTGCGCTTTGAAGATTTAGCTTGTTATGAAGGATAGCACGTTCAAGCAGTGTGCTTTTTCATGTCTGAGCGATCATTGACAGATGCTTCGGATTTGATTCGATGCTCTATCCTCACACACTTCTTTATAAAACGCCGGTCCTGTAGATATATAATGTTGCAACATCGAAGAACATCTGCTTCCTTGGTAAATAAGAATGGTAAAATTATAATTTTTATGAACATACATGGCGATGACGTATGACCGGGATAAGTCCTGGTTCGATACGAATCAGCCTTGTGAAAAGGGGGGTTTTACCATTGGATAGGAAAAGAGATGAGGGTTCTCGTCAGTTGTCTGGCATTTCACGCATCGGCTTGCCTCGGACGAAGACGCTTCTGCGTGTGGTCATGATCGTTGCGCTGATGACGTCGATGGGAACGCTGGCAGGCTGCGGAGGGCTTTCTTCAGCGGAGATCGTTCCGGATGATCCTTCTGCCGGTGATACGGAAGCGATGGAGGACATGTCTCAGATTGACAGTTATACCGCTGCGTTTGAGGACATGACGCGAGGGGAAGGGGTCTATGTCGTCAGTGCGGACAGCACAAAGGCGACTCGTCTTTGGGGTGATCCGGGTCATATGAGCGTCAGTTATTTTGACAGTGCTGACTATACCGTTGAGGACGCCGATTATGATGGAAACGTCAGGCTTGAAGGCGCGTACATCGAAGACATCGCGGAAGATCCAGCATATGTCAACATTTCGGCAGGAGAGAAGCTGGCGCTCGTTCTGCCGTATGGTCCATATGTTCGAATGTATGAGGGCTCATGCATCGGGTATGGACACTATGAGAAATCAGATGAGCTGACCGGCTATGAGGAAATTGCCGGGGTGGATCTGTCAGATGTCGAGACCATCGCAGATGCCAATGAGCGGCTGGCGGGCACGGATCTGCGCTTTTATATCTGTACGCGTTCTTCTCATTATGATGACGCGCTGCTTCTTTCTTCGACCCGCGGCATGCAGGTGACAGCGGGCACTTACGTCGGCACGTCGTTTGAAGAAGAGACGTACAGCTTTGACCGCGCCTTCTATCTTTTCTCCGTCACAAGCATGCAAAAGCCTGAAATAGAGAAGACCAAGGACGGATATTTCATCGTTGATCTTTCTGACATGGCGCCGGGCACTTATTATCTGGATGTTGCCGCAGGCGATGCATATTCAGGACAGGAGACGTTCATCATCGAAATTGCCTGAATGCGGATCACGAACGGCTGACAGGACGAAAACGCTGAGGACATGCGCTTCAGCGTTTTTTTGCTGTGAGCGGGATGCGCATCATGCGGCGAAAGAGAAGTGCGGGGCAAAAAAGGGATGAAAAAACATAACGATCCTGCGTATCGTGCCTTGACAGAAATTTTCGGGGGGGGGGGGTATGATTTTTACGGTAATCAGGTTTTGTTGAAGGGGTTTGTGGGGGGAAAG